>CAKTZN010000266.1 GCA_934635545.1 uncultured Oscillospiraceae bacterium
ATCGCCCACTGCGACTATACGGTGCGCATCCCCATGGCCCACGGGGTGGACAGCCTGAACGTGGCCGCCGCCAGCGCTGTGGTTTTCTACCAGTTGGGCAAGCGGTAAACGCAGCCGGAATAAAAAATAGCCGTCCGAAGGACGGCTATTTTTGCAAAAAGTAATTGCCATGGCGACAGAAAGCATGTATAATGGAAGCGCGAAACAAAAAGGGATATCCCTTTTACTGGTTACATGTAACCAGTAAGGTGTGTTCCCCATCGAAAAGAGAGGAGAACGAGCATGAAGAGATTCGCAAGTCTGCTGCTGGCCCTGCTGATGGCCATGACCCTGCTGCCCGCCGCGTGGGCGGAGGAGACTGTCCCGGCGGATGACCGGATGGAGGAGACGCCTGCTGTGATGCAGCAGGCCGACGATACCGGTGACGATCTGGTGGCGCGGGCGAAGGCCGCCGGTTTCGTCGCGATGGAGATGGGCGGGCCCGCCGATTGGAATAAGCGAGGCATTTTTCGTATGAAGGCGCCGCTTGGCCTGGTGGAGGGTAGCGATTATACCTATACCTATGACTATGAGAATGGTCATCTGACCCTGAAACTGCTGCCCGGTGAAGTCAGCCATTGGAAGGCTGCGCTGCTGTACTGTGTGACCAGTGATACGCTGGGTGACACCTTGAAATTTAACTTTAGATTTCAGCGGACTGAGGATGCGGCTTTCGGGGGACTGTGTTCGCCTCAGTATAGATCACAGTATATGGAAGATTTCCTGAATGGTGAATACGGCACATTGAGTAAGTTTGGCAGCAATTCCAGCGGCTATGGCATGGATCATGTCGTAGCGACTCCTAAGCTGAACGGCGACCATACCGAGATCTGTGTAGAGGCAGGAGCGCAGGATTACCTCTACCTGGTGGTGTGGCAAAATGAGGCCGGAGACTACACCAAGTATTACTTGGTGGTGACCATTGACGGTGGTGAGGGCATCAACCACGAAGTGGCTACACCGGTGCTGCGTGACCTGGCGGCAGAACGGATCGCGGTCAATAGCGAGATTAATGGCGGTCTGAGCAGTTGGAACATTACCACGACATCGGGGCAACTGGCTCTTACGCCCACGGAGGGAAAAGCTCTTAGTGATTTGACCACGGAAAGTAATTATCGGTACGATATCGGCACATTCGCCGTGAAGGTGCCTGGCGAAGAGTATACACTGCAATCCTATTACATCGTTGATCAAGTTAAGAATACTCAATCTGATATCAATTCCCCCGGCGGCTATGCTGAAAACGATATTGAGCTATTTACCAGTGACAATGTGAACGGCGGCACGATACGCTTTACCCTGCGGTGGGCCAACGCCGATCCCACGCTGCCGGATCTTGTGGAAAAGCTGAACGTCCGTGTCAGCCCGCGGCCCTGGGGCAAGCTGACCGATGACGGGGAGGCCGATCCCAGTATCTTGGATGTGGAGCGCCTTTTCGAGTATCTTACCAAGGAGCAGAAGCCGGTCACCGGCGACGATAGGGTGGATCCCCAGTTGGCGGCCTATGACCTGAACTATGACGGCTATGTGGACGTGTACGATATCCAGGCGCTGTACGAGTGTGTGGCGCTGGGCGACAAGCCACAGGCGCAGTAAACGGCATCACGCCGGAGCGGCGGCGCATACGTTCCTGTCGGTCGTGCTTTCCATCTGGCCCGCCGTTTCGGCTTTTGCAAAAAAATATCCCCCGGCCATAGGCCGGGGGATATTTTTTGTCACATGTTGTGGATGTCGTTCAACAGCTCGTCCAACGACATATTGCCCACCTTTTCATCGGCGGCCGCTGCGGGATCGGCGGCCTCTGCCGCCTGACGGGCGGCTTCCGCCTCGGCGGCCTGCCGCGCGGCCTCCGCCGCCTGGCGCTGGGCCAGCTCCTGCTGCATCTTGCCGGACAGATCCTCCACGAAGGGACTGGTCAGCGTGTCGTCGGATACCTTCCGCTGGGGCGCTGCCGCGGGTGCGGCGGCCTTCCGGACAGGCTGGGGCGCGGGCGCGGCCTTCACCGGCTCGGTGCGCCGGACAGGCTGCTGGACAGGGTGCTCCTGGGCTTCGCCGCGGCCGGGACGGGGCGGCTGGGGCGGCTCGTCATCGCCGCCGTCGTCATCGTCATAGTCGTCATTACCGCCGTTGTGGCCGATACGGCCCAGCAGGAAGCCTACCAGCAGCAGGATGATCACCAGCAGCGCCGCGCTGACGATCACGGCGGTGGAGGTGGCCACCTCGCCGATCAGGGGCAGTGTCACCGTCATGGGGACGGAATAGGTGGGCGGCTCAGGCGGCGTGTTGGGGTCGATGATCTCCATGGTGGGGATGATGCCCTCGTACTTGGGCATGCGGTACACATGGACGGTATAGGTCTTGG
>CAKTZN010000267.1 GCA_934635545.1 uncultured Oscillospiraceae bacterium
TTTTGGCAGCGGGAGAAGGATTCGAACCCTCACATACGGAGTCAGAGTCCGCTGTGCTACCATTACACAATCCCGCTGTGTTCTGACGAACAAAAACTATTATACGCAATTTTACAGATTTGTCAACACCTTTTTTCGCATTTTTTGGGATTATTTTGTCGCGCCGTACATTTGCATTTTTCCACGTCCTGTGGTATCATAGGCGCTGACCGGAGAAGGGAGGTGCGATCACCCATGAGAAAGGCAACGAAGGAGCTGGCTCTGTGCAGCATGCTGGCGGCGCTGAGCGTGGTGGTGCTGTGCCTGGGCGGCATCGTGCCCTTTGCGGTGTACGCCTGCCCCATGCTGGCGTCCGGCGCGCTGCTGTTGGTGCGGGAGGAGTGCCGCCCCAGCTACGCCTGGTGCTGCTGGGCGGCGGTGGCCATTCTGGCGCTGCTGCTGGGCCCGGACAAGGAGGCGTCGGCCCTGTATCTGTTCCTGGGCTGGTATCCGCTGCTCCAGCCCAAACTGGAATCCATCCGGCGGCCGCTGCTGCGGTGGCTGGCCAAGCTGGCGGTGGCGGCGGTATCCACCGGCGTCATGTACGCACTCTTATTATATGTATTCTGCCTGGAGGCCGTGGTGGAGGAATTCGCCCAGACCGCGCCCTGGCTGCTGTGGCTGACAGCGGCGCTGGGCCTGCTGGTGTTCGTGGTCTACGACATCCTGCTGCGGCGGTTCACCGTTATGTGGCGGCGGAAGAAACGGAAAGCGTAAGGAGGAGGTCACCGTGGCCTGTATCATCTTCGGCGCGGGCAGCTATTACGGCCTGGAGCACCGTCCCCAGCCGGGCGACTACGTCATCGCCGCCGACGGCGGCTGGCAGTACTGCAAGCAGGAGGGCATCGTGCCGGATCTGCTGCTGGGGGATTTCGATTCTCTGGCGGTGGTGCCGGATTTTGCCCACATCCACCGCGTGCCGGTGGAGAAGGATGACAGCGACATGATGCTGGCCATCAAGGACGGCCTGGCCCATGGTCAGCGGGCGTTCCATCTCTACGGCGGCATGGGCGGCGCACGCAGCGACCACACCCTGGCCAACATGCAGTCCCTGCTGTACTTGGCTTGCCACGGCGCCCAGGGCTGGCTGTACGGCGACAGGGAGCGGTATACGGTCATCCGCGACGGCGGCAGCATCACCTTCCCGGCGCGGGAGCAGGGCATCATGTCGGTGTTCTGCATGGGCGCCGACGCGGAGGGCGTGTCCATCACCGGGGCCCAGTACCCCTTGTCCGACGCGGCGTTGTCGGCGGAATTCCCGCTGGGCGTCAGCAATCATTTCATTGGCAATCCGATCACCGTATCGGTGCGCAAGGGCAGCCTGCTGATCGGGCTGCTGGATAAATAAGGAGGATATACCATTATGAAGAAGTTTTTAGCCATCATCCTGGCCCTGGTCCTGGCCCTGAGCCTGGTGGCCTGCGGCAGCACCCCGGCCCAGCAGCCGGAGGGCGGCAATGACACCAACACCGAGGCCAACGGCGATGCCAACACCGGCAATACCGACGCCAACGTGGATGCCCCCGTGGTCACCGACGGCGCCACGCTGGGCGAGGGTGCGCACAGCTTCACGCTGGAGATCACCGACGTCGAGGGCAAGACCATCACCGCCACCATCAATACCGACGAGGAGACCGTGGGCGCGGCCCTGCTGAAGCTGAACATCGTCCAGGGCGAGGACAGCGAGTACGGCCTGTACGTTAAGACTGTCAACGGCATCACCGCCGACTATGAGAAGGATCAGACCTATTGGTCCTTCTACATTGACGGCGAGTATGCCCAGACCGGCGTGGACATGACGGCGGTCAACGACGGCAGCACCTATAAGCTGGCCATCGAGACCATGGCACAGTAAGAACCTGTACTTCTGAAAAGCGGGCCTTTGGGCCCGCTTTTTGCTGCGCTTATGGCAGATGTAAACTTTTTTGATAGAAATTGTAAAGAAAGTGTTGACAAGCGGGGAAGTATGTGGTAATCTAACCTAGCTGTCCGCGAGAGACAGCGATCCGGTCGAAATCGAGACAACGAAAAACATCGAAAAAAGATGAAAAAAGTAGTTGACAAGATGGCTGACATGTGATAAGATAATGACTGTTCCGCGGTTGTGGAGCGTGTACCTTGTAAATTAAACAACGAACGAAACGAAAAGCACCAGACGGGAGCGCATCGAGAGATGTGCAACTGAAGCTTGCCTCGAACGGGTTAAGTCAATTACCGAGCGAGGTAAGGATAAAAAGTTTTTGAAGCTATGACAAATAGCTCTGTAAAGGTTTGAACGATGGAAACATCGTTTAGATACAATTTATAGAGAGTTTGATCCTGGCTCAGGACGAACGCTGGCGGCGTGCTTAACACA
>CAKTZN010000268.1 GCA_934635545.1 uncultured Oscillospiraceae bacterium
CCCCCGCGAGACCCGCATGATCCAGGAGGCCAAGGCGGCGGGCTGCAAGGCCGCCGTGGGCGGCATCGGCATGCTGCTGTGGCAGGGCGTGGCGGCCTTCAAGCTGTTCACCGGCAAGGATATGCCCGCCCAGGAAGTGCTGGAGAAGTTCTTCTCCTGACGCGATTTTGAGGAAGTGAGGTGCGATGATGAAATTCCCGACCATGTTTTCTCCCGTGCAGATCGGCACGGTGACCGTTCCCAACCGCTTTGTGGTGCCTCCCATGGGCAACAACCTTGCCAACACCGACGGCACCCTCAGCGACCGTTCCCTGTCCTACTATCAGGCCCGGGCCAAGGGCGGCTTCGGCCTGATCACCATCGAGTCCACGGTGGTGTACCGGGAGGCCAAGGGCGGCCCTCGGAAGCCCTGTCTGTTCTCTGACGACACGGTGGAGAGCTTCCGCCGTGTGGCAGACGCCTGCCACGCCTACGGTGCCAAGGTGTCCATCCAGCTACAGCACGCAGGCCCCGAGGGCAACTCCGCCCTGACGGGCTATCCCCTGAAGGCCGCCAGCGCCATGCCCGCCTCGGCGGGCCGGGAGATCCCGGAGGCGGTGTCCAACGAGGAGGTCTACCGCATCATCGAGTGCTACGGCGACGCGGCGCGCCGCGCCCAGCAGGCCGGTATCGACATGGTGGAGGTGCACTGCGCCCACGGGTATCTGGTCAGCACCTTCATCTCCCAGCGCACCAACAACCGCACCGACGAGTTCGGCGGCTGCTTTGAAAACCGCATGCGCCTGCCCCGGCTCATCATCGAGAACATCCGCCGCAAGACCGGCGGCAACCTGCCCATCCTGTGCCGCATCAACGCCTGCGACGAGGTGGAGGGCGGCCAGAGCGTACAGGACGCGGCGGCAGTGGCGGCCTATCTGGAGCAGGAGTGCGGCGTGGACGCCCTGCATGTGACCCGTGCCGTCCACCTGCATGACGAGTTCATGTGGGCGCCCGGCGTCACCCACGGCGGCTTCAACGCCGACCTGGTGACGGAGATCAAGCGGGCGGTATCCGTGCCCGTCATCGCCGTGGGCCGGTTCACCGAGCCCCAGTACGCCGAGCTGCTGGTGAAGCAGGGCCGGGCCGACCTCATCGCCTTCGGCCGCCAGAGCATCGCCGACCCCGAGCTGCCCGCCAAGGCCCGGAACGGCCAGTTGGAGACGCTCTCTCCCTGCATCGGCTGTCTGCTGGGCTGCGTGCCCAACATGTTTGCCGGTAAGCCCATCACCTGCGCGGTGAACCCCTGCGTGGGCCGGGAGTGTGAGCTGTCCCCCGCTCCGGAGAAGAAGCGCGTCACCGTGGTGGGCGGCGGCCCCGGCGGCTTGTACGCCGCGTGGGCCTGCGCCGTCCGCGGCCATCAGGTGACGCTGGTGGAAAAATCCAACGAGCTGGGCGGCAACTTCCGCATCGCCGCCTATCCCACCGGCAAGGGACAGTTGACCGAGGCCATCCGCTCTATGATCGTCAAGTGCCAGCAGGCAGGCGTCGATCTGCGCTGCGGCGTGGAGGCCGACGAGATGCTGCTGCGCTCCCTCGCCCCCGACGCCATCATTCTGGCCACCGGCTCCACGCCCCTGATCCTGCCCATCCCCGGCCTCTCCGACTGCGGCTATGTGACCGCCCAGGACATGCTGGACGGCAAGGCCCAGATGGGCAAGCGCGTTCTGGTGGTGGGCGGCGGCATGGTGGGCTGCGAGGCCGCCGAGTATCTGGCCGAGCGGGGCCATCAGGTGGCGGTCATTGAGATGAAGGACGTCATCGCCGCCGACGTGACCCCGGAGAACCGCCGCTACATGTTCCAGAACTTCGAGGAGAACCACGTCCTGCTGCGTCCCGGCGCCAAGGTGACCCAGTTCTACACCGACGGCGTGGACTACGCCCTGGCGGACGGCTCCACCGGCTCCCTGCGGGGCTATGACAACATCGTGCTGGCCATGGGCTCCCGCTCCAACACCGCCCTGAAGGAGACCGCCGAGAAAGTGGCCGGTCAGGTGCTGGTGATCGGCGAGGCCGCCAAGGCCCCCGGCAATGCGGTGCTGGCCACTGGCGACGCGCTGGAAGCCGCACTGAAGATCTGACCCCTTATTCTGATCCGATCATTTCTGTTTTCTCCCATATCCTGCATACAAAGAAAGAGCGGCACGCCAATGGCGTGCCGCTCTTTCCTGTATGCTTTCCGCCGTCTCAGGCGGTCTTTGCCCCGCCCTGAAGGCTGAGATGATCCGCGATCATGGCGATGAACTCGGAATTGGTGGGCTTTCCTCTGGAATGGCTCACCGTATAGCCGAAGAAGCGCTGCAAGGTATCCAGATCACCCCGGTTCCAGGCCACCTCGATGGCGT
>CAKTZN010000269.1 GCA_934635545.1 uncultured Oscillospiraceae bacterium
AACCTGTTCGCCGCGCTGGAGAGCTGCTCCGACCTGCTGCTGGGCTTCGGCGGCCACGAGCTGGCGGCGGGCTTTACCATCGACGCGGCCAATATCCCCGCCTTCCGGGCCCGGATGAACCAATACGCCGCCGAATACTGGGTGGGCAAGGCGCCGGAATCCACGCTGGAGATCGACGTGGAGCTGCACCAGCCCGGCCGGGTGACGCTGCAGGAGGTAGAGGCGCTGGCGGCGCTGGAGCCCTACGGCAGCGGCAACGCGCGGCCCCTGTTCTGCCTGATGGGCGCCACGCTGCTGCGGATGCAGAACGTGGGCCAGAACCGGCATCTCAAGCTGCGGCTGGGAAAGGGCAGCGCCCAGTTTGACGGCATTTTCTTCTCCACCAACACCGCCGCCTGCGGCTGTCAGGAGGGCGACCGGGTGGACGCGGCCTTCTATTTGCAGGTCAACGAATTCCGGGGCAGCCGCACCGTACAGTTGCAGATGGTGGACATCCGGCCCTCTCTTCTGGCCAGCAGCCGGGAGCAGGAGTGCCTGGCGCTGCTGGCCCAATGCACCGGCGGCGAACCGGTGTCCGCTAAAAACGCCCGGCGGATGCTGCCCTCGCGGGAGCAATATGTGGCCGTATGGCGCACGCTGGAGCATCTCGTTCCGGCGGAGGGCCTGCACACCGCGTACCTGCCGCTGCTGCGGTCGCTGTCCGCGGCGCTGGGCAAGACCGACAGCTTCCTGCGCAGCGCCTTCTGTCTGGCGGTGTTCCGTGAACGGGGCCTGCTGGACATCACCGCGCGGGGTGACGACGTGGACGTTCATCTGGCCGGCAGGGACAAAAAGGTCCGGCTGGAGGATTCCGAGTACATACGGCGTCTCACCGACGCCGAAGCAGGACGGGGAGGAGGCGGTATCCAATGACAAAAACCGTGGATATCGAGGCCATGTATCAGCATCTGGAGGACACCGTCCGCAGCTACAACCCCTCCGCCAATTTTCAGCAGATTCGCCAGGCGTATGAGTTCGCCCGGGATCTGCACGGCCCGCAGCTTCGCAAGGACGGCTCGCCCTTCATCACCCACCCCCTGGCGGTGGCCCAGATCGTGGCGGAGGAGCTGCATCTGGACAGCGAATCCATCGAGGCGGCGCTGCTGCACGACACCATCGAGGATACCGCCGCCACCCACGAGCAGCTTGCCAAGCTGTTCTCTCCCACGGTGGCCGACCTGGTAGAGGGCGTCAGCAAGCTGACCCGCGTCCACTACACCTCCAAGGAGGAGGAGCAGATGGAGAACCTGCGGAAGATGCTGATGGCCATGAGCAAGGACATCCGGGTCATCCTCATCAAGATCTCCGACCGGCTCCACAACATGCGTACCATGGAGTACCAGACGCCGGAGAAGCAGAAGCAGAAATCCTTCGAGACCATGGAGATCTACGCCCCCATCGCCCACCGGCTGGGCATGCAGAAGATGAAGTGGGAGCTGGAGGATCTCTCCCTGAAATATCTGGACCCCGTGGGCTATCGGGAGATCACCGAGGCCCTGGACGAGAAGGCGGCGGAGTACGACGGCTTTATGTCCGCCATCCACGACCAGATCGTGACGCGCCTCCGTGCCGAGGGCATCGAGGCCACTGTCTACGGCCGCATGAAGCACCCCTACTCCATCTACCGCAAGATGTACACCCAGAACAAGAGCCTGGACGACGTGTTCGACCTGTTCGCCTTCCGGGTCATCGTGGACACGGTGGCGGACTGCTATAACGTTCTGGGTATCATTCACGACCTTTATAAGCCCATTTTAGGGCGCTTTAAGGACTATATCGGCACGCCAAAGCCCAACCTGTACCAGAGCCTGCACACCACGGTGGTGGGCGAGAGCGGCATCCCCTTCGAGGTACAGATCCGCACCAAGGAGATGCATGAGGTGGCGGAGTACGGCATCGCCGCCCACTGGAAGTACAAGCAGAACGGGCAGGGCGGCGGCGACGAGGGCCGCTATGAGTGGGTGCGCCGCCTGCTGGAGAACCAGGAGGGCGCCGACGCCGAGGACTTTATTCACTCCCTGAAGGTGGATATGTTCGCCGACGAGGTGTTCGTGTTCACCCCCAACGGCGACGTCATCAACCTGCCCGCCGGAGCCACCCCCATCGACTTTGCCTATAACATCCACTCCGCCGTGGGAAACCACATGGTGTCCGCCAAGGTCAACGGCCGCATCGTGCCGCTGAACCACCGGCTGCAGAACGGCGACGTGGTGGAGGTCACCACCAGCCAGAGCGCCCACGGCCCCAGCCGCGACTGGATCAAGATCGCCCGCTCCAGCAACGCCCGCAGCAAGATCCGCCAGTGGTTCAAGCGGGAGAAGCGGGACGA
>CAKTZN010000270.1 GCA_934635545.1 uncultured Oscillospiraceae bacterium
GTGGCGGCCTTCAGCTCCTCCATGCTGCGGATGTCCCGCTTGCGCAGGTCGGTCTGGGTCTGGGCGGGCAGGGCGTAAAAATAGGTATACGCCTGGGGATCGTTGTTGAGCAGATCGGTCAGATCAATGGCATACTTCATAAAAAACACCTCCGCCGCTAGTGTGCGCGGCGGAGGTGTCGTTTATGCGGTCAGCGCTGGTACTCGAATTCCAGATCGTACATGCTGACGATGTGGCCGTCCTGGATGCCCATCTGCTCCAGCCGGTCGAATAGACCGCTCTGGCGCAGCATTTTGTCGAAATACATGCGGCTTTCGTAGTCGGAGAAGTTGATGTTGGCCATGAGCCGCTGCAGCCACGGGCCCTCCACCAGCCAAGTGTCGTCCTCCCGGTGGATCTCCAGGGGCTCGGAGGTGTCGATCTGGGGCGGGCGGGGCACATACTCCGGCTCGTACACCGTCACCGGCGGCAGCTCACTGAGCCGCTGGGCGATGTGCCGCACCAGCTCACGGGTACCCTGGTGGGTGGCGGCGGACATGGCGAAGAACTCGTAGCCCAGCTCCTCCACATGGGCGC
This sequence comes from uncultured Oscillospiraceae bacterium, assembly GCA_934635545.1. Taxonomy (GTDB): domain Bacteria; phylum Bacillota; class Clostridia; order Oscillospirales; family Oscillospiraceae; genus Vescimonas. The sequence goes on from CAKTZN010000270.1 coordinate 577, forward strand.
GGAAGGCATCAAGCTGCTCATCATCCATGAGAAGGTCGGTCTTGTTGGCCACGGCGATCTGGGGACGGGTGGCCAGCTCGGGGCTGTACTCCTTCAGTTCGGCGTTGATGGCGTCGAAATCCGCGATGGGGTCGCGGCCCTCGCTGCCGGAGACATCCACCAGATGCACCAGCAGGCGGCAGCGGTCGATGTGCCGCAGGAAATCGTGGCCCAGGCCCGCGCCCTCGCTGGCGCCCTCGATGATGCCGGGGATATCAGCCATGACGAAGCTGACGCCCTCGTCCACATACACCACGCCCAGATTGGGGTACAGGGTGGTGAAGTGATAGTTGGCGATCTTGGGGTGGGCCTTGGTCACCACGCTCAGCAGCGTGGACTTGCCCACATTGGGGAAACCCACCAGCCCCACATCCGCCAGCAACTTCAGCTCCAGCACCACGTCGTGGCTCTCGCCGGGCAGGCCCGCCTTGGCGAAGCGGGGCACCTGACGGGTGGGGGTGGCAAAGTGCTGATTGCCCCAGCCGCCCCGGCCGCCCTTGCACAGTACATAGGGCTGGTCGTCGGACATGTCCTTGATGATCTCGCCGGTCTCGGCGTCCCGCACCAGCGTACCCCGGGGGACGCGGATGGTCAGGCTCTGGCCGTCCTTGCCGGACTTGCGGCCGCCCTGGCCGTCCACGCCGTTGGACGCCACGTATTTGCGCTTATAGCGGAAGTCCATCAGGGTAGACATGTTGTCGTCCACCTTCAGAATGATGGAGCCGCCGTCGCCGCCGTCGCCGCCGTCCGGGCCGCCGGCGGCAATGTATTTCTCCCGATGGAAGGCCACCGCACCGTTGCCGCCGTTGCCGGCGCGGCAGGTGATGCGTGCCTTGTCGATGAATCCGTTTGCCATTGTGTTACCTCGTTCTATCTGAAAAATGTGCCTTTTACACCTAGTATATCCTATTTTAGCGGAAAAATGGGGGAACGTCAAGGGTAAGGGAAGGTTTCGCGCTCCAGCGCGGAAGGTGTTTCGTCCCCTCGGGGACGAGGTACTTTTGGCCGTTGTCCCAAAAGTATCCTGTTGTGGTACCCAAAATTTCGCTGCGGCGTTTAAGCCGCCGAAATTTTGACCACGGCCACTCGCTCACCTCGCTTTACCTGCCACTGGCAGCGCTCGGATCGCTCCCCAAAAGTACAGCTTAAACCTGCGGTTTAAGAATCCGCGCACGCTGTCTTGCATTGCAAATTTGTGACCTTTTACCACGCGTTTACAGGAGATGGTCGTTATCGTTGCGTATGACGTATCGTCTGTCCTTCCTGCGCCGCTGCCGCTGACGATATCAACGGTAGGAGTTTATTGCGTTGTTCAGCGGGGCGATGAGGGCATCGCCCCCTACGCACCGTTTACCGCACCTCTTCGTAGGGGCCGATGCCCACATCGGCCCGCACGATAGACGCAAAGACTCCTTTTCTGCATCGCATCAGCGGCAGCGGCGCTGGAGCAGAGACGATGCGATGACGAAACGAAAAGAAGAAGATTCCCCGTGAACGTGCGGTATGCAGTTGCAAGCTTCCGCACGCCGGAGCGCGCCCGGAGGTGAAGGAACCGGAGGTTCCTTCCGGTGTTTTTGCCTACTTTTGTCACTGTAGACAAAAGTAGGTCGCTCCGGAGAGCGAAATACCAAAAAACACGCCTGCCGTGCGGCAGGCGTGCTTTTGATCAAGACAAAATTACTCGGCGGGGTAAACAGAAACCTGCTTACGATCCTTGCCCAGACGCTCAAAGCGGACAACGCCGTCAGCCT
>CAKTZN010000271.1 GCA_934635545.1 uncultured Oscillospiraceae bacterium
CTATCATAGTTAATTTTTTAACATATGTCAATCCAAAAATCACTTTTTGTGAAAAAATCGTGATTCACGTCAGGAAATCGTCTCGTTTTTCGTCAAAACGACCAATTTTACCCGTTAGCCCTGGGCCGGCATCAGCTCTGCGTACAGCTTCTGCTGGGCGGCGGCGTACTTGGTATAGAAGGCGGCCACGTCGATGGCGTTGTAGACGCTGTCGTTGTGGACTACCTCCGCGCCGCTGATGCGGGCGGACATATCCTCGCCGAAGGCCATCTCCGCCACGGCGTTCAGATCCACGGCGCGGCGCAGGGCCACATAGTAGACGCCCTCGTCCTCGATAACGCCGCTGACCTCGTTCTCGCCCAGGGCAGCCAGCGCGGTGTTCAGGGTCGTCTCGTCGCAGCCATCATAGGTGGTGCTGGCCATCACGGTCACGTTCTCCGCCGTCTCCAGGGCGGCAAAGGCGGCGGCCTTGTCCTCGGCAGCGTTGAGCTGGCGGGCATAGTCCTCCATCAGCGCCTTGGCGTCGGCCTTACCGGCGTCGTCCAGCTCGGTGGTGGCGATGTACAGCACATCGGCGGTCATCAGGCCGTGCTCCTCCGCCAGGGCGGTCAGATCCTTATCGCTGGGCCGCAGTTCGCCGCCCTCGGTGCAGTAGGCGCTGTAGAGCTTGTTGTACAGGACGGACGTGCTCATGAGCTGTTCAAACTGGGCCTCCGTCATACCGTTGAGCTTCAGGATGCTCTGGAAGTTGTCGCCGTAACCGGCCTTCTGCTCCTCGATGGCGGCCTGATCCTCCTCGGTGAGGGTGATGCCCATGTCGGCGGCCCACTTGCGGATGGCCGCCTGCTGCACCGCCTGGGACTCCGCCTGCTGGGACACATAGTCGGCGGCGGTGTACGTCTCGCTCAGCGGGGTGCTCAGGTCGGTGATGCCGTAGTAGGACAGGGACTGGGCGGTGTAGGAGACCATGTACAGGTATTCCCATGCCTCCACCGGCTCACCGTCCACGGTCATGACGGTCTCGTTGCCCTTCAGACCGCTGGCCTGCTGGAGCAGGGGCTTATTGCTGCCCAGTCTGCCGGTCATGATCATACCGGCGCAGATCAGCAGCGACAGCGCCAGGCCCACCAGGAAGCGGACGACCAGATGGAATGTTTCTTTTTTCATGCTTGTTCCTCCTTAAAATTTCCGGCAGACGTGTCTACGCCGGTTCCTCATGTTGTAATGCCAGCTCCTCCACCAGCTTTCCGGCGGCGGAGAGGGCGTCCTCCTTGGGCTGTAAATACAGCGTCAGTCTGGGCTGGGCGGCGGCGCTCAACTGCAGGCGCTGGCGATAGGACGCCATACCGCATACAGCGGCCACCGCGGCGATATCCGGCTGGGGGCCGAAGGAGAACACCAACTGTGTGCCCCGCTGGGTGATGTCGCAGATACCCGCCTTCGCCGCCGCGGCCCGCAGCAGCGCCACGTTCAGCAGCGCCGTCACCGGTGCGGGCACGTCGCCGTAGCGATCCAGCAGCTCGTCGGTCAGCTCCGCCGCGTCCTCGTCGGTGCGCAGGGCGGCGATGCGGCGATAGAGATCCATCCGCTGCTCCGCCGCGGGCACATACCGCTCCGGGATATAGGCGGATACCGTCAGGTCGGCGGCGCAGTCCGGCGGGATCTCCGCGCGCTTTCCCTGCTGCTCCAGCACCGCGTCGTTCAGCAGCTTCAGGTACATATCATAGCCCACGCTCATCATATAGCCGGACTGCTCCGGGCCCAGCAGGTTGCCGGCGCCCCGGATCTCCAGATCCCGCATGGCAATGCGGAAGCCGCTGCCGAACTCCACATACTCCCGGATGGCGGACAGCCGCTTGGACGCCACCTCGCTGAGCACCTTGCCGGTGCGGTAGGTGAGATAGGCGTAGGCCCGCCGTCCGGAGCGGCCCACGCGGCCCCGGATCTGGTGGAGCTGGCTCAGGCCCAGCCGGTCGGCGTCCTCGATGATCAGGGTATTGACGTTGGGGATGTCGATGCCAGTCTCGATGATGGTGGTGCACACCAGCACCTGCACCTCGCCGTCGGCCATCTGCTGCATGACGTGACTCAGCTCCCGTTCGCCCATCTTGCCGTGGGCGGTGGCGATGGCCACCTCTTCTCCCAGAAGCTGCCGCAGCCGTCCGGCGGCGTTTTCGATATTCTCCACGCGGTTGTGGAGGTAATAGACCTGTCCGCCCCGATCCAGCTCACGGCGGATGGCCTCGGCGATGACGCCCCAGTCGTGCTCCAGCACATAGGTCTGCACCGGCTGGCGATCCTGGGGCGGCTCCTCGATGGTGCTCATGTCCCGGATGCCGGACAG
>CAKTZN010000272.1 GCA_934635545.1 uncultured Oscillospiraceae bacterium
GCTCGTTGGCATACCAGCGCATGACGCCCTCTACCGTCAGGGCGTGCTGGATATGGAACGGCTCGTGATTGTACTCCTTCAATGCCGCCAAAGCGGCATCCCGGCTGATAACTTCCTTCATTGCGGCAATCTCCTTTTGTGTATATTTTGGGCGTATTACGCCTGAAATGATGCCCTATTGTATCACGCGCCGCCGCATTATGCAAGGGCGTTTTCCAGCACCCGCAGGATCTCCTGCATGTGGCGCAGCTCCTCCCGCAGCAGCGTCTGATAGACGGGCGGGACGGCATCGCCGCCCTGCCGCGGGGCGATGCCGCTCCGGGCCTGGGGATAGGGATTCTCCTGGGGGTTGACCCGCTTCCAGATCTGGTCGTATTTGCGGTAATCGTACAGCTCGTTGTCCATAGTGGCCTCCTTTTTGGGGAAATATTTCGCGCTTCCGAGCGCGAGTCACTTTTGGCCGCTGTTCCAAAAGTGACCAAAAGAGCAGCTTAAACCTGCGGTTTAAGAATCCGCGCACGCTATACCGTGCTTATAATTTGGCACCTTGTACCGCGCGTTCACAGAACACGGTTGATTTCGTTGCGTATGACGTATTGACTTTCGTTTTGCGCCGCTGCCGCTTACGTTCTCAACGGTAGAACACCAAGCGTTGTTCGGTGTAAAGATCAGCGGCAGCGACGCTGGAGTAGAGACGATGCGACGACGAAACAAAACAGGAATTCTTCCGCGAACGTGCGGCAGGCAATTCCGGCTTTCCACAATGTATAGCGCGCCCGGAGGTGAAGGAACCGGAGGTTCCTTCCGGTGTTTTTGCCTACTTTTGTCACTGTTGACAAAAGTAGGTCGCTCCGGAGAGCGAAACACCTTCCCATGTATGCGCCATCCCATCCCGTGCCATACTATGCCATATGCGCCGAAGGTGCCACCCATTGACACGGTAGGCAAACCCGCCTATAATGAAGAAAAAAGCGGAAAGGACGGCGTGTCGGTATGATGATCTCGACGAAGGGGCGCTATGCGCTGCGGGTGATGGTGGACTTGGCGGAGCACCGGGAGGAGGGCTATATCCCCCTGCGGACGGTGGCCCAGCGGCAGGGCATCAGCCAGAAGTATCTGGAGAGCATCATGACCACCCTGTCCAAGGCGGGCTTCGTGGACGGCACCCACGGCCGTGGCGGCGGCTACCGGCTGACGCTGCCGCCGGAGGAATACCGCATCGGGCCGCTGCTGCGGGCCATCGAGGGGCCGCTGGCCCCGGTGCAGTGCGTGGAGGATGAGGCGCAGCCCTGCGAGATGGCGGGGGCGTGCCGCACACGGGCGCTGTGGCAGGGGCTGGACCAGGTAATCCGGGACTATCTGGACAACGCCACACTGGCCCAGCTTATGGTGGAGGAAAATGGCGAAACCGATTGATTTCTGTCACATTCTCTGATATAATATTCCAGGTTTGTCAAAACGGCCCTTTTTCTGACAGAAAACGCCGGTTTTGACAGTTCAGTTTGAGGAGGAAGATTCCATGCTGGAATTGAAGCATATTTCCTATCGCGTATCCACGCCTGAGGGCGAGATGGATATCATCAAGGATATCTCCATCACCATTCCCGACCACCGCCTGATGGTATTTACCGGCCCCAACGGCGGCGGCAAGACCACCCTGGCCAAGATCATCATGGGTCTGGTGCAGCCCACCGGCGGCCAGATCCTCTATAACGGCGAGGATATCACGGACCTGTCCATCACCGAGCGGGCCAAGCGCGGCATCAGCTACGGCTTCCAGCAGCCGCCCCGCTTCAAGGGTATCACCGTTCACGATCTGCTGCTGCTGGCAGCGGGCGAGGAGAAGCTCAGCAAGGATCGCTGCTGTTCCTACCTGACCAAGGTGGGCCTGTGCGCCAACGATTACCTGGACCGCGAGGTGGACGTGTCCCTGTCCGGCGGCGAGGTGAAGCGTATCGAGATCGCCACCATCCTGGCCCGGCACAGCGACCTGATGATCTTCGATGAACCGGAGGCCGGCATCGACCTGTGGAGCTTTGCCCGGCTCACCGAGACCTTTGAGCAGATCCATCAGGAGGGCAAGGCCACCATGATCATCATCTCCCACCAGGAGCGGATCATCCGCCTGGCCGACGAGATCGTGGTGATTGCCAATGGCCAGATCGCCCACCGGGGCAATACGGAGGAAGTGTTCCCCCTGATCCTGGCCGACACTTTGGGCGGCTGCCCTGTGATCGAGAGAAAGGAGGCGTCCCTGTGATCACTGAGATCGACGCGAAGCTGTTGGAAAAGATCGCCGACCTGACCGGCAAGCCGGTGGGCGCCTTCAACATCCGCAAGGA
>CAKTZN010000273.1 GCA_934635545.1 uncultured Oscillospiraceae bacterium
ATGGTGTCGGCAAAGCCCATGCCCAGCGCCAGATGGCAGGCGGCATTCTCGTCAAACAGCGTGTTGTAGAACAGGATGCCGGACTGGCGGATGGGGGAATCGTAGGGCACCAGGGCGCACTCGCCCAGATAGGCGCTGCCCTCGTCCATGGTGATCAGCTTGGTCAGCAGCTCGTTGTTGACCTCGGCGTTCCACTCCACGGCCTTGCCCTCATGGAATTTGATCCAGAACTTGTCGATGAGCTGGCCCTGATAGCTGAGGGGCTTGGTGGCGTAGACGATGCCCTCGGCCTCGCCCCGCTTGGGGGAGATGAAGCACTCCTCGCTGGGGATGTTGGGGTTAAAGACGATGCCCTGCAGGCTCTTCTCGCTGCCGCCGCAGAACCGTCCCTCGGGGATCATGCCCACGGTGAAGTCGGTGCCGTTGGCGCTGGTGTAGTGCAGCTTCTCGATGTGCAGGCTGTTGAGATAGGCGCAGCGGTCGTGGAGATCCTTGTTGTGGGCCTCCCACGCGGCGATGGGATCCTCGTCCACCCGGGAGCAGGCCAGGATGTTCTCCCACAGCTTCTCCACGGCGGCGCTGGCGCGCAGCTCGGGGAACAGCTTCTTGGCCCACGCCTTGCCGGGCACGGCGGCGATGCACCACTGATACTTGTTCTCGATGGCGTCGCGGTAGGGCTTGATGATGGGATAGCGCTTCTGCTGGGCCTTGGCCATCTTGGTCTGATTGATGCCCTTCAGGCCGTCGGGATCCTCGCTGAGCAGATAGATGCGGCAGGGAATGGTGTCCACATAGTGCTGCCACCGGGCCTCCTCATAGTTGTCCAGCTTGCCCAGGGTGGTCAGGGTGCGATAGCGGTAGTGGAGCTTCTCCAGGGGCTGATAGTTCCAGTCCACCACCACCTTCTTGGCCTTGCACTTATAGCACTCCTCCACCAGCATCTGCACGAACTCCGGCTGATCCAGCTCCGCCAGGATGAAGACCTCCTGTCCCGGCTGGATGTTGATGCCGGACTGGGCGATCAGGCGGGCATAGCTGCGCAATACGGATTTTTTCATAGTGATTGCTCCTTTCTTGGTGGGTACTCTATCTCGTACAGTATACCACCTCCGGTTCCGTTTGAAAAGCGGCAAACGGAAAAAGACCGGGCAGATACAGCAAAAAACGGCCTTGAAGGCCGTTTTTTATCGTTTGGCAAAAAAAGGAGTGTGCCCGATGGGCACACTCCTCTGTGTTATTTGACCCGGGCCAGCTTGTCGTTGCACTTCTGCAGAAAGCGGGCGTTGTCGATGACGGCGCGGGTATGGGTGCCCTCGCCGATGAGGCCCTCCTCGTCGGAGGCCGTCACCTTGAAGGTGATCATCTTGCCGTTGGCGCTGACACCGGTCACCTCGGCGGTGGCGGACACCTTCATGCCCACGGGGGTGGGGGCCAGATGGCTGGAGGCGATCTCCACGCCCACAGTCCCTTTGCCCTCCGGCAGCTCGCTCTGCACGCACCACATGGCGGCGCACTCCATCAGCCCCATCATATAGGGGGTGCCGAACACCTCCAGCCCGCCGGAGCCAACGGCCTTGGCGGTCATATCGGGGGTCACGGTCTTTTCCACGGTATAGGTCATGCCGATCTCGATCATGTTGAAAACCTCCTGTTTCTCAGATACCCAGGCGTGTCCAAAGGTCGTTATAGAACTTCAGCGTATCCTGCGGCAGGTTGATATACAGCTCGCAGCGATCCAGCACCTCGGGAGGCGCGGCCATAATGTTGTAGATCTCCTCATCCAGCGGTTCCTCGTACTCCTCCTCATAGTAGGCGGGGTACTCCGCCAGCGCCTCGGCGTTGGGGGAAGCGTACCAGATGTAGTCCATGTTGGCCAGGTTGGATTCGGTGCTGGCGATGAAGTTGATCCACTCCATGGCCTCGGCCTGGTGCTGGCTGGATTTCAGCACGCACATGGCGTCCACGAACCAGTTGGAGCCTTCCTCCGGCACCACAAAGGCCAGATCCTCGTTGTTCTCCAGCATGGTGAGATAGTCGCCGGCGTAGTACATGGCGATGGCGGCGTTGCCGCCCTCCATCTTGCCGAAGATCTCGTCCATGACGAAGGCCTGATACACACCCTTTTCCTTGGCGTCGTAAATGAGCTGGAATGCTTCCTCCAACTGGGCCTCGTCGGTGGTGTTGATGTCGTAGCCCAGATAGCACAGGGCGGCCATCAGGGCGTCGCGGGAGTTGTTGATCATCAGCACCTGCCCGGCGTACTTCTCGTCGAACATGGCGCCCCAGCTGGTGATGGGCTCGTCCACCATGGTGGTGTTGTAGATGATGCC
>CAKTZN010000274.1 GCA_934635545.1 uncultured Oscillospiraceae bacterium
ACTACACCAACTATGTGACCCCCGCCCGTCAGGCCTACGCATGGCAGGTGACGGCGGAGCACCCCGGCACGCTGGTGTTCTTCATTCTGGTGCTGCTGATCATTCTGATCGCCATGGCCACCTTCCGCTCCCCTGCCGTGGCGCTGATGCCGGACGTGACGGTAAAACCCCTGCGTTCCAAGGCCAACGCGGTCATCAACCTGATGGGCAGCGCAGGCGGCATCCTGGTGCTGGCGCTGGGCATGGTGTTCGCCACCTCCGCCGTCCGCAACTCCCTGATGAGCTACACCGGCTATTTCGGCGTCATCGCCGCCATCATGCTGGCGGCGCTGGTGATCTTCCTGCTGACCGTCCGCGAGGTGGAGTGGGCCCAGCAGATGCAGCGGGACAGCGTGGAATACGGCGTGGAGGAGGCCGCCGGGGACGGCGCCCCCCAGGAGGAGCGGAAGCTCTCCGCCGGAGAGGTGAAGTCCCTGATCTTCATCCTGCTGAGTATCGTGCTGTGGTTCTTCGGCTATAATGCCGTTACCAGCAAATACTCCGTCTATGCCAGCAACATCCTGCACAAGGACTATAACCTGACGCTGATCATCGCCCAGGCGGCGGCCATCGTGGCCTATCTGCCGGTGGGCATCATCTCCAGCAAGGTGGGCCGCAAGAGAGCCATCCAGGCGGGCGTGATCATGCTGACGGTGGCCTTCGGCGTGGCGGGCTTCCTGCATGCCGAGAGCCCCACCATGCTGATGAACGCCATGTTCGCCCTGGCCGGTATCGCCTGGGCCACCATCAACGTGAACTCCTTCCCCATGGTGGTGGAGCTGTCCAGCGGCGGCAATGTGGGCAAGTACACCGGCTTCTACTACACCGCCTCCATGGCGGCCCAGGTGGCCACGCCTATGCTGTCCGGCCTTCTGATGGACAAGTGGGGCATGCGGGTGCTGTTCCCCTATGCCACCGTATTCGTGGCGCTGGCCTTTGTCACCATGCTGTTCGTCCATCACGGCGACAGCAAGCCCCAGGCCGTGGTGGGTCTGGAAGCCTTAGAGAATTTGGAGAATGACTGATATGACGATCGTATGGATCCTTCTGGGAATTTTGATTCTCATTCTGCTGCTGTATATCCTGTGCCTGCGGTGCAATCGCCGCCGGGACTGGAAGAAATTCCAGGGCTGGCGCTATGCCCACCGGGGCTTTCACGACAAGCCCCGCATCCCCGAAAACTCCATCCCCGCCTTCAAGCGTGCCGTCCAGTGCGGCTTCGGCGCGGAGCTGGATGTCCACCTGATGAAGGACGGCCATCTGGCGGTGATCCACGACGCCTCATTGCTGCGCACCGCCGGCGTAGACGTGGAGATCGAGGATCTGACGGCGGAGGACCTGCAGCAGTACAAGCTGGAGGGCACCGAGTATCACATCCCCCTGCTGGAGGAGGTGCTGCCCATCTTCGCGGGAAAGGCGCCGCTGATCGTGGAGCTGAAGGCCGAGCGGGGCAACGCCGACGCCCTGGCCGCCGCGGCCTGCAAGCTGCTGGACAAGCACCGCAGCGTCACCTACTGCATGGAGTCCTTTGACCCCCGGTGCCTCATGTGGCTGTGGCAGAACCGACCCGACGTGGTGCGGGGCCAGCTCAGTGAAAACTTTGACCGCCACGGCGACGGCAAGAACCTGCCGGGCGCGGTGCGCTGGGTGCTGAGTAACCTGCTGCTGAACTGCCGCACAAGGCCGGACTTCATCGCCTACCGGTTCGAGGACAGGGGCAGCCTGTCCCTGAAGCTGTGCCGCGCCCTGTACGGCGCCCAGGAATTCAGTTGGACCATCCGCAGCCGGGCGGACATGGACGCCGCCGAGGAGGCGGGCGCGCTGGTCATCTTTGAACGCTTTGACCCAAGGGGGACGGAAAAATGAGAGTCATCACCGGAACGGCCCGGGGCCGCCGTCTGAAGGAGCTGGAGGGCATGGAGACCCGCCCCACCACCGGCAAGGTGAAGGAGAGCCTGTTCTCCATCATCCAGTTCGATATCGAGGGACGCCGGGTGCTGGACCTGTTCGCCGGAACGGGCCAACTGGGCATCGAGGCACTGAGCCGCGGCGCGCGGCAGTGCGTGTTCATCGACCAGCGCAATGACGCCGTGAAGCTGATCCGCGAGAATCTGCAGGTCTGCGGCCTGACGGACAGCGCCATCGTGCGCAGCGGCGACGCCATGGCCTATCTGAAGAGCGGCGAGAAGTTCGACCTGATCTTCCTGGATCCCCCCTACGCCTCCGGCCTGCTGGTGAAGGCGCTGGAGGACATCGCGGCATTTGACATTTGCCGCGAACATGGTATAAT
>CAKTZN010000275.1 GCA_934635545.1 uncultured Oscillospiraceae bacterium
CCGATCTGCGCCATCAGCACGATCAGCGCCACCTGACGCATGTAGGTGGATTTACCGGCCATGTTGGGGCCGGTGATGATGGCCACCCGGTCGTCTTTGACGCCCATATAGGTGTCGTTGGGGACGAACATGCTGTCCCGGCGCATCTGCTCCACCACCGGATGGCGGCCGTCGTGGATCTCGATGACGCCGGACTCGTCCACCACGGGGCAGCAGTAGTTGTTCTTCACCGCCACGGCGGCCAGGGAGCACAGGGCGTCCAGCTCCGCCACAATGGCGGCGGCACGCTGCACCCGCGCCGCCTGCTCCGCGATATGGAGCCGCAGCTCGGTAAAAAGCTGGTATTCCAGCGCCGTCACCCGGTCGCTGGCGGAGAGGATGTCGTGCTCCAGGTCCTTCAGCTCCTGGGTGATGTACCGTTCGCCGTTTACCAGCGTCTGCTTGCGGATGTAGCTTTCCGGCACCTGATCCTTGAAGGAGTTGGACACCTCGATATAGTAGCCGAACACCTTGTTGTAGCCGATCTTCAGGGTGCGGATGCCGGTCTTTTCCTTTTCGGCGGCCTCCATGCGGACGATCACGTCCTTGCCGCCGTGGAGGATGCTCCGCAGGCGATCCACCTCCGGGTGGAAGCCGTCCCGGATGAACTCGCCCTCGCGGACGGAGAAGGGGGGCTCGTCCACCAGCGTCTGGCCGATGAGGGCGGCCAGATCGTTGAGATCGTCCAGCTCTTCGTTCAACTGGTGCAGGCGGCCCTTTTCAAAGCAGGAGAGCTGGGCCTTGATCTGGGGCAGGCGCTCCATGGCGGTGCGGAGGGACACCAGATCCCGGCCGCCCGCCGTGCCGTATACGATGCGGCCCACCAGGCGCTCCATGTCGGAGATGCCCTGCAGGGTCAATATCAGCTCCTCCCGCGCCACGGTGTGCTCCACCAGGGCCGACACGGCGGCGCTGCGCCGGTCGATCTCCGTGACGGACAGCAGGGGCCGCTCCAGCCACGAGCGCATCATGCGGCCGCCCATGGCGGTTTTCGTCTTGTCCAGCACCCACAGGAGGCTGCCCTTCTTCTCCTTGCCCCGGAGGGTCTCGGTCAGCTCCAGGTTGCGCCGGGCCGTCAGATCCAGCTCCATGAACTGGCCCTGGCGGTAGTATTCCAGATCGTCCACATGGGACAGGTCGGTCTTTTGCGTCTCGTGGAGATAGCTCAGCAGCGCGCCCAGGGCCAGGAACACCGCCGGGTTATCCCGGGGCAGGCGGTGCAGCGCGTCGTCGCCGAACTGGCGGCGGATCAGCCGCTCGGAGGGCTCCATCTGGAAGCGGCCGGAAGGCAGCTTCTCCAGATGGCAGTTCAGCTTATCCTGCAGGAAGCTGTGGAGCGTTTCGTCGAAGAAGGCGGCGTCATTGACCACCGCCTCGGCAGGGGAGAAGCGGCCCAGCTCGTTGATGAGCTGCTTCACCCGCTCGCCGCCGGAAAAGGCGGTGGCGTGGGCCTTGCCGGTGGTGATGTCGCAGGCGCACAGGGCGGCGTAATCGTCGTCCAGATAGATACCGGCGCAGAAGTTGGAGCGCCCCTCCTCCAGGCAGGCGCTGTCGATGACGGTGCCGGGGGTCACCACGCGGATGATGTCCCGCTTCACCAGCCCCTTGGCCTGGGCGGGATCCTCCGTCTGTTCGCAGATGGCCACCTTATAGCCCTTGGCGATAAGCCGGGCGATGTAGGCGTCCGCCGCGTGATAGGGTACGCCGCACATGGGCATCCGCTCCTCGGCGGGCTTGTCCTTGCTCTTGTCCCGGCTGGTCAGCGTCAGATCCAGCTCACGGGACGCCGTTTTGGCGTCGGCGCCGAACATCTCATAGAAGTCACCCAGGCGGAAGAACAGGATGGCGTCCTGATTCTGTTCCTTTATTTGCAGATATTGCTGCATCATGGGGGTCAGTTCTGCCATAGGGGGACTCCTTTCAAATTTATACCATCTCGCCGAACAGCGCCCAGGTGTTGCTGTCGGTGATCTTTACGTCGTGATAGGTGCCGATGGCGGCCTTGTCACCCACCAGATGCACCAGCCGTCCTCCGGCGGTGCGGGCCGTCAGGGGCCAGCGGCTGTCGTCGCTCTGGCCGTCGATGAGGCAGCGGAGGGTGCGGCCCACATATTGGGCGTGAATTTCCTCGGAAATTCGATTCTGCGCGTCGCACAGCCGGTCGAACCACACCTGCTTTTCCGCCCGGGGGACGGGATCCTCCATTTTGGCGGCAGGCGTGCCGGGGCGGGGGGAGAAGATGAAGGTGAACAGGGCGTCGAACCGCACCTGCTCCAC
>CAKTZN010000276.1 GCA_934635545.1 uncultured Oscillospiraceae bacterium
GTGTCCAGCATCGACGAGGCCATGGAGCTGCGCCACAACGGCATCGCCATGCCCATCCTGATCCTGGGCCACACGCCCCGTGAGCAGGTGAAGAACCTGATCGACCTGCACATCACCCAGGCGGTGACCTGCGCCGCCAAGGCGGAGGAGTACAGCGCCGAGGCCGTCAAGTGCGGCGGCACGCTGAAGGTACACATCAAGGTGGACACCGGCATGTCCCGGCTGGGCTATCTCTGCGACGGCGACATGTTCGACACCGGCGTGGAGGGCATCTGCCACGCCTGCCGCCTGCCGGGACTGGAGGCGGAGGGCATCTTCACCCACTTCGCCGTGGCCGACGAGCCGGACGCGGACAGCCGCGCCTACACCCTGGCGCAGTTCGACCTGTTCCGCCGGGTCATCGCCGCCGCGGAGCAGCGGCTGGGCAAGCCCTTCGCCATCCGGCACTGCGCCAACTCCGGCGGCGTGGCCGCGTATCCGGAGACGTATCTGGACATGGTGCGGCCCGGCATCCTGCTGTACGGCTGCACCCCGGCGGCAAAGGAGCTGGGCCTTGTGCCGGTGATGACCCTGAAAACCACCGTCAGCACCATCAAGACCTACGCCCCCGGCGTGGACATCAGCTACGGGCGGCTGTACACCACCCCCCGCACCACCCGCATGGGCGTGGTGCCCTACGGCTATGCCGACGGGTTTTTCCGGGTGCTGTCGGGCCGCTGCGCCATGATGACGGCGGACGGCCCCGCGCCCCAGCGGGGCAGGATCTGCATGGATATGTCCATGATCGACCTGACCGACCTGCCCGGCGTGCAGGTGGGTGACGAGGTGGAGATCTTCGGTCGCCGCGCCAGCGTGGACGATCTGGCGGCGCTGGCGGGCACCGTCTCCTATGAGCTGACCTGCGCCGTCAGCAAGCGGGTGCCCCGCGTGTACCTGCAGGGCGGCAAGGTGGTGGAGAAGGAGCTCCTCCTGCGGATGTAAAAAATGATCATGCCGCGCAGCGGCATACCGTATCTTTTCACTCTTCACTTTTATCTCTTCACTGAAAAATATCCCCGCATCCATCGGATGCGGGGATATTTTTCATACCAGCCTGGCCTGGGGCAGGCCGAAGCTGACGGCGATGGCGGCGTCCACACGCTCCATCACATCGCTGTCCACCTGGCCCATCCGCTGGCGCAGGCGCTGCTTATCCAGCGTGCGCACCTGCTCCAGCAGGATCACCGACTCCTTGGGCAGGCCGTAGCGCATGGCCTGCAGCTCGATATGGGTGGGCAGCTTGGCCTTGCCCATCTGCGAGGTGATGGCCGCCGCGATCACCGTGGGGCTATGGCGGTTGCCCGTGTCGTTCTGCACGATCAGCACCGGCCGGACGCCGCCCTGCTCGCTGCCCACCACGGGGCTCAGGTCGGCGTAATAGATCTCTCCGCGCTTGACAGTTGTATCCACAAAGTTCACACTCCGTATCGTTTCGTGGCCGCCCGGCGGCAGCCCCGGGAAATTACCCAATGGGTATCAGGTCATATCCATTGTCCCCGGCGCGCCGCCGGTTTATACACCCGTCCGCCATCTGCCGGGGCCGGGCTATCCCATCCTATGCCCGTCCCGGGCGGCGGGTACCGGTTTTCTCTCCAGAATACGCGAAAAAAGCGAAAAAAGGACTACCACATCTTGTCGGTGTATGCTATAATAGCTGTGTATATTGTGTGCAAAATCGCTCTGGCGGCATGATCCGCCGGAAGGACAGGAGGACAAAGAGAGATGAAATGCCCCTATTGCGGATATAAAGAGAGCAAGGTGGTAGACTCCCGCCCCGCCGACGAGGGCAGCAGCATCCGCCGCCGCCGGGAATGTCTCAAGTGCGAAAAGCGATTCACCACCTATGAGACGGTGGAGAGCCTGCCCATGGTGGTCATCAAGAAGGACGGCAGCCGCCAGAGCTTTGACCGCAGCAAGGTGCTGCGGGGCATCCAGCGCTCCTGCGAAAAGCGACCCGTCCCCGTGGCGGACATGGAGCGCATGGCCCTGGAGATCGAGCAGGAGCTGCAGAACTCCCTGGAGCGGGAGACCAGCACAGAGGTCATCGGCGAAAAGGTCATGGAGAAGCTGAAGGCCGCCGACGAGGTGGCTTACGTCCGCTTCGCCAGCGTGTACCGCCAGTTCAAGGACATCAACACCTTCATGTCGGAGCTGAACAAGCTGCTCAGCGAGAAGTAAACCCCTTAACCATTTCGTAGGGGGCGATGCCCACATCGCCCCCTACAACCGGCTGCAAAAACTCGCCGCGTTGTTTGCGGCGGGGTGTAGTC
>CAKTZN010000277.1 GCA_934635545.1 uncultured Oscillospiraceae bacterium
TATGCGAGGATGAAAAACGTGGCAAAAATCGTAGCGATCGTGAATCAGAAGGGCGGCGTGGGCAAGACCACCACCTGTGTCAATCTGGCGGCCACTGTGGCCCAGACGGGCAAGCGGGTGCTGCTGTGCGACTTTGACCCACAGGCCAACGCCACCAGCGGCATGGGCGTGGACAAAACCGTCTCCAACGGCGTATATGACGTGATCATCAACGGCGTCGAGACGGCCAAGGCCATCGTCTCCACTCCTTACGGCGACGTGCTGCCCAGCAGTAAGGCGCTGGCCGGCGCCGGTGTGGAGATGATCAACCTGCCCGACCGGCAGTTTCTGCTGAAACAGGCGCTGCGTCAGGTGGCGGAGCAGTATGACTACATCTTCATCGACTGCCCCCCTTCCCTGGAGCTGCTGACATTGAATGCGCTGTGCGCCGCCAATTCCCTGTTGGTGCCGGTGCAGGGCGAGTATTTTGCGCTGGAGGGCCTCAGCGATCTGATGAACACAGTGCGGCTGGTGCGCCGCAGCATGAACCCCCAGCTTCAGATCGAGGGCGTGCTGCTGACCATGTTCGACGGCCGCACCAACCTGAGCATCCAGGTGGCCCAGGAGATCAAGCGCTTCTTCCCCGGCAAGGTCTACGCCACCGTGATCCCCCGCAATGTGCGCCTCAGCGAGGCGCCCAGCCACGGCAAGCCCATCTGCGGCTATGACCGCACCTGCCGGGGCGCGGAGGCCTACGCCGCGCTGGCGGTGGAGTTCCTGCGCAAGAACGCCTGAGGGCTGACATTCCCAACGAAAGGAGTACGGGATATATGGCAAAAATGAAGGGTCTCGGCAAGGGTCTGGACGCCCTGCTGGGCGACGATTTTACCAACGAGCCGGAGGTCAAGAGCAGCCTCTTCCTCCCCATCTCTCAGGTGGAGAGCTGCGCCTCACAGCCCCGGAAGCAGTTTGATCCCGACGCGCTGGCCGATCTGGCGGACTCCATCCGGCAGCACGGCATCATCCAGCCGCTGACGGTGCGGAAGCTGCAGTCCGGCTATTATCAGATCATCGCCGGTGAGCGCCGCTGGCGGGCCGCCCGCATGGCGGGCCTCAGCCAGGTGCCGGTGGTGGTCATTGAGGCCGATGACCGCAAGGCCATGGAGCTGGCCATGATCGAAAACCTCCAGCGCGAGGACCTGAACCCCATGGAGGAGGCCGAGGGCTATCACACGCTGATGGAGCAGTATGGCCTGACCCAGGAGGAGACCTCCCAGCGGGTGGGCAAGTCCCGCAGCGCCGTGGCCAACGCGCTGCGGCTGCTGAACCTCTGCAAGGAGGTGCGTGCGCTGGTGGAGGAGGGCAAGCTGACCGGCGGTCACGCCCGCGCCCTGGTGCCGCTGACGGCTGACATGCAGCAAAAGGCCGCCGCCATCATCGTCAAGGACGATCTCTCCGTCCGTCAGGCAGAGCTGCTGGTGAAGAAGCTGACGGCAGAAAAGCCGGACAAGCCCGCCAAGGGCGCCACTTCTGTGGACTATGCCGCCGAGGCCGCGCGGGAGCTGGGTGAACGCCTGGGCCGTCCCTGCAAAATCGTCACCGGAAAGAAGAAGGGCCGCATCGAGCTGGAGTACTTCGGCATGGACGATCTTAACGCCCTGCTGGAGGCTCTGCACCAACTAAAACACTGAGTGTTTCACGTGAAACAATTCAAATAACACATAAGAGGTAAGCATCATGCTTGATATCAAATTTGTCCGGGAAAATCCCGATATCGTCAAGGAAAACATCCGCAAGAAATTCCAGAACGCCAAGCTGCCCCTGGTGGACGAGGCCATCGCCCTGGACGCCCAGCGCCGCCAGGCCATCGCCGACGGCGAAGCACTGAAGGCCGAGCGCAACAAGCTGTCCAAGGCCAACGGCCCCCTGTTTGGCAAGCTGAAGAAGTGCACCGATGAGGCGGAGAAGGCCGCCATCCAGGCCCAGATTGACGCCAACAACGCCGCTGTTAAGGCCGACGCCGACCGCATGGCCACGCTGGAGGCCCAGAAGGAGCAGGCCGAGGCCGCCCTCAACAAGATCATGCTGGTGATCCCCCAGATCATCGACGAAAGCGTCCCCATCGGCCCCGACGACAGCTGCAACGTGGAGGTGGAGCGCTTCGGCGAGCCGAAAACCCCGGATTTCGAGGTGCCCTACCACACCGACATTATGGAGCGGTTTGACGGCATCGATCTGGACGCGGCAGGCCGTGTGTCCGGCAGCGGCTTCTACTATCTGCTGGGCGATATCGCCCGGCTGCATGAGGCGGTGCTGGCC
>CAKTZN010000278.1 GCA_934635545.1 uncultured Oscillospiraceae bacterium
ACACCTTCAGGGACTCGAACCCTGGACACCCTGATTAAGAGTCAGGTGCTCTACCAACTGAGCTAAAGGTGCATATTTTTTAGAACGGGGATATTATAACCGATTCCGTTCCGTTTTGCAAGACCTTTTTTCAAAAAATGGCGGATTTTCTGAAAAAGCATAAGGCGTCCGGGCGGGCCGGACGCCTTATGAGAAGATGGGTCAATGCTCACGGGAGCGCTGGATCAGGTTCACCACCAGCATCACCGCGGCGTACAGCACACCGGCGATGGCCCAGATGAACCAACTGTACCGCGCCTGGCCGTTGCCGGAGGGGCCGAAGGTGTACCACATGAAGATGGCCGTCACCAGCAGCCAGTAGATGGTGCTGATCGCGCCCTTGACGCCGCGGCGGGATTTCTGCTGGCGGGTATAGTCGCCCTCCTCCAGCAGCCGCTCCATGGAGGCGTGGATGGTGCCGCCATAGGTGAAGGCCACGCAGCCGATACCGGCGATGATCAGCAGCAGGCACACCGCCGCCACATAGACGACGTCGGCGGTCTCTATGCACATGGAGACGAACAGCGGCACCGCCGACAGGATGCACAGCACCGTGCCGACGATGTTCAGCCGGGAGTAGGTACCGGCGAAGTCCTGCATGCGCTCTTTCACCATGCCGCTGACGCCGTACTCCGTCTCGAAGGGTTCCTCCTCCAGAAAAGCGAAGTCACGTACCCGGGCCGAGCAGGTGAGGAACAGCGCCACGCCGATGGCCACCAGCACCAGCAGCACGCACAGGCCGATGCCGGACGCGGCATTTTCGGAGATACCGAAGCGGGACATCTCGCTCATGGCGGCCAGCATCAGCAGCGCCACGGGGGAGATGATGCACAGAAAGGTGGCCAGCGCCATCCGCGGCGCGGCGGCACGCCGCAGCGCCAGATAGGCAGAGGCCTCCTCCATGGTGACCCGCCGCAGGGGCGGTTCGTCCATGGGCTCGCTCTGGGTGTGCTCCTCGATCTCCAGTTCGTCCTTCAGCAGAAAGTCGGTGGTGACGCCGAACAGGCGGCTCATCTGCACCACCTTATCCATATCGGGGATGGACTGGGCGCCCTCCCACTTGGAGACCGACTGGCGGCTGACGTTCAGCCGGGCGGCCAGCTCCTCCTGGGACCAGCCGGCCTTCTTCCGCAATGTCATGATTTTGTCCGCTAAGATCATAATGGGATCCTCCTGAAAATTTGATATGCGCCGCGGCGCTTTTGTTGTGGATAGCATACCTGATCTTGCGTTTGCATGCCAGAAAGCGGGCTTGGAGATCTGTCAACCAGCGGTTGCGTTTGGGGGAAAACCTGCTATTTTCGGGCGATTTCCCGGAAAAAGGCCAGTGCCTGGGCCTGGAAGGCCTCCGGCGCTGCGGCGGTGTTCACCAGTACGTCGGTGCAGTGGCCGCGGTAGAAATCGTCATCCTTCTGGGCGGCCACCCGCAGCCGGGCGTATTCCTCGGTGATGCCGTCGCGGGCCATGATGCGGCGGACGCGGTCCTCCGCCGGAGCGATGACCGCCAGCGTCCGGTCGCAGAGCTGCGAGAGGCCGGACTCCACCAGGTTGATGGCGTCGATGCCCATGATGGGGGCGGGGGAGAGGGCCATCCGCCGCGCCAGCTCACGGGGGAGCTGGTCATAGATGATGGCGTTGAGCCGGTCGAGCTGTGCCGCGTCGCCGAACACCAGGGTGCCCAGCTTCTGCCGGTCAAGCTGGCCGTCAGGGGTGAACACATCGCCGAAGGCATCGGTGATGGCGCGGCGCAGGCCGTCGTCGGTGCGCAGCATCTCGTGATAGATGGCGTCGCAGTCCAGCACGCAGCCGCCCAACTGCTCCAGCGCCCGCAGGGCGCTGGTCTTTCCCGCACCGGTGGGGCCGGTGATGCCCACCACCAGCGGGCGGGGCGCTTCGATGACGTGGAAGCCCGCCGCCTTCTTCAGCCGGTTGCTGACGGCCAGGCCCAGGCCGCTCTCATCGGGGCACTGGGCAAAGATCTCCGGCACGTCCGTATCGTCGAAGGTGCGCAGGGCGTCAAATACATGCTGTGCCTGCGCCAGCTTATCGGCGGCGGGGCCGAGACGGTGGATGATATGTCCTTCAAACAGGGGGGCGTATTCGTCAAAGCAGATGACACCGCTGTCCGCCGTCAGATGGTCGGCGATGTAGGCGGCGGAAGCGCCGGGGGTGCCGGTAATGACGGTGACGGGAGCCTTGGGGGCATAGTGGCGGTATTTCATGCCGGGGGCCTTGGCCTTTTCACCATC
>CAKTZN010000279.1 GCA_934635545.1 uncultured Oscillospiraceae bacterium
TGGAAGCGCAGGCCGCCCTTGTAGGGGCCGATCGCGCCGTTGAACTGGCAGCGCCAGCCGCGGTTGGTGTGCCACTGGCCGTTATCATCGCACCACACAACACGGAAGGTGAACATACGCTCAGGCTCGACCATGCGGCCCAGCAGATCGACCTTCTCATACTCGGGGTGCTTCTCGATCACAGGCTCCAGAGAGGACAGAACTTCCTCAACGGTCTGGACGAATTCGGGCTCATTGCCGTGCTTGGTCTTGACGTTTTCCAGCACGCTTGCCAGATAAGCATTCATAATAATTTGCCTCCTCAAAAATTATTCCTCAGTGTTTGGGGAACGTTTGACGGACCCTATTCCATCGCCTTTGATGATAACACGGATTCCGGGATTTCTCAAGAGGAAACGGACGAATTCTCCGGTGAACGATAGTAAAAATTCAAGAGGAAAATTTGTGCAAAATGTCGTTTCATCATTTAAAGTGCAACACGCCCCTGCGTTTTTTACCGTTCAGGGGGTGGTTTTTGCTTATGGCATCTTGACATTTTTCGCCAATACCTTATAATAAGATGTTGGCTGGAAGCCAAGTCGACCGATTCAGGGAAAAGGAGATTATGACAATGACATATACCATGACCATCGCCGGTTGTAAGCGCGATCTGCCCATCTGCAAGGTGACGGACGATCTGTATATCGGCGCGTTCATCTGCTTCGGCGACGCCGAGGTCACCGTGGCCGCCGCCGCCGAAATGCTGAAGCGGCTGGAGGGCATCGAATACGACTATCTGTTCACCGCCGAGGCCAAGTCCATCCCCCTCATCCACGAGATGGCACGCCAGAGCGGCGCCAAGAAGTACTTCATCGCCCGGAAGGGCCCCAAGGTCTATATGCCCAACCCCATTTCCGTGGCGGATCAGTCCATCACCACCCTGGCCCAGCAGATGCTGTACCTGGGCAGCGACGACGCCGAGATCATCCGCGGCAAGAAGATCGTCATCATGGACGACGTGATCTCCACCGGCGGCAGCCTGAAGGCCATGGAGGCCCTGGTACACAAGGCCGGCGGCGAGGTGGTGGCCAAGATCGCCGTGCTGGCCGAGGGCGGCGCGGCAGACCGCAAGGACATCATGTTCCTGGAGAAGCTGCCCGTGTTCAACGCCGACGGCACGGTGAAGGGCTAAAAAATATCATACATAGCAAAAACCGTCCCGATTTATCGGGACGGTTTTTTGTTTGCGGGGAGCGGTATGTTCCCCGGCGCCCCACCGTTTGCCGGATGATGTACGTTGAATGTGTGTAGGGGCGGATGCCCACATCCGCCCGCGTGATATACGGTAACGGTTGCGATAACCGTGCGGGGCGATGTGGGCATCGCCCCCTACGAAGCGTCTGACGGTAGTCCCAAAGGGCCGTCGGGGACGCCGGCCCCTACGGATAAACGTGGGAATCCGGTACGTTCCCCGGCGGCGGGGTGAGGTCACCCCGCCCTACGAAGCAGCGTCGATGCCGGCCGCCATTACCCTGCCTTATCCTTTACCAATTACTGCCACAAATTTGAAATGGACATTTACAATAAATTGTGCTAATATGAGAAATCAATAAAATTTATTGCGATGGAGGTCATTTTATGGCAGTCAAAGAGAGCTATGCCGGCAAGATCAACCGCAAGCTGAATAAGAAGCTCCATGTCATCGAGGTGGCGGCAGGCCGCCGTCCGGCAGACCTGGTGCTGAAAAACGCCACCTATGTGAACGTGTTCTCCAACGAGCTGTGTCAGGCGGATATTGCCGTGGCCGAGGGATTGATCGTGGGCATGGGCGAGTACCACGGCAACGTGGAGGTGGACGTCAGCGGCAAGATCGTGCTGCCGGGCTTTGTGGACGCCCACATCCATCTGGAGAGCTCGCTGGTGAGCCCCAGCGAATTTGCCCGGGCGGTGCTGCCCCACGGCACCACCACCGTCATCACCGACCCCCACGAGATCGCCAACGTCATGGGCACCGACGGCATCGAGTACATGCTGCAGGCCACGGAGGATCTGCCGGTGGACGTGCGGTTCATGCTGCCCTCCTGCGTGCCCGCCACGCCTATGGACGAGTCCGGCGCCAATCTGGACTACCGGGCCATCGACTCCTTCTATGACCATCCCCGGGTGCAGGGCCTTGCCGAGATGATGAACTCCTACGGCGTCATCCACAGCGACCCGGACGTGGTGTCCAAGATCGTGGCCAGCCAGGCCCATCACAAGAAGATCGACGGCCACGCCCCCGACCTGGTGGGCAACGACCTGAACGC
>CAKTZN010000280.1 GCA_934635545.1 uncultured Oscillospiraceae bacterium
CCATTTTGCACCATTGTGTGAGAATACGATAAAGCCGGGGTATCTTTCAGAAAATCAAGTCCCCGAAGAATATTCTTTACATCTGCAACGTCCGCCAGAACATCGTTCTCCGCAATCAGCCCACAGCCGCCACGCTCCAGAATGATAGCTGGAACGCCACATTGTCCAGCATGACTATAAAAGCCGTTTTTCGCCTTAGAGCAAACCAAATATTCCACGCTGGTCAGTTCCGCAATGCGGCAGGATGCCGCACAGACTTCTGGTTTAGCCGCGCCGTGATAGTATACATGCGGGATCAACGCTTCACAGAAGCCGCCGGAGTGCAAGTCCACCAGATAGTCCGTGTTGCGGATGATTTTCGTTTCCAAGAAAGCGGCGAGTTTCTGCGTTTGCGTTCCGTCCACACTTCCGGGAAACTCTCTGTTCAGGTTTTTGCCATCATGAGGAACAACATCCGCACTGCGCGAGATGAAACCATCATAATTGCAGCAGTGCAACAGCAAAATCGTCCCTCGTACTGTGTCCGGTGTCAGCTCCTGCGCCAAGCGGATCAGTGTCTCGATACCGATGTACTCGCGGCTGTGTACGCCCGCGGAAATCGTAATGGTCTGTCCTAACTCATTGCCGCAGATCAGCGTGGCAGGAATCGCCATGCCTGTTCCCGGCACATTGAATACATACCGTTTCTTCGTATTTCTTTCGTGGGTCATAGTTTCTTATTCTTCTTTGCGCTTATTTTTCACTGTTTATCCTCTGTATTTTACAAGAATTCGTACCGTTCCGTAAGCCTCCCCGGGGGATAAAATTTTCAAGTTGTTGATAAAATAAATCTTTTCTCGTTGACTTGTAGAAAGTTATGCAAAGCAGCACACTGTCCTACAAAAACAAGAAGGTCATTCACCGTCCGCCGGAGGAGCAGGTGCTGGTGAAGAACACCCACGAGGCCCTTATCGACCAAGAGCTGTGGGATACCGTGCAGCGCATCCGTGAGCACAAGCGTCGCCCGCCCAAGCACATGGACGAGCCGGGGCTGTTCGCCGGGCTAGTCTACTGCGCCGACTGCGGTGGGTACATGGTGCTGTGCCGCACAGGCAAAATGAAACCGGAGCAATACTACTTCCGCTGCTCCACCTACGGCAAGCGGGGCAAGGAAGCCTGCACACCTCACCATATCACGGAAACGAATCTGAAAGTCCTCGTGTTGGATGATCTGCGGCGGGTGACGCACTTTACGAAAACGAAAAAGCACCAGTTTGCCGCTCACATCAACCGCAAGAACACGGCGCAGCTCCGCAAAGAGATGACCGCCACCCAGCGGGAATTGGATAAGATGGTGAAGCGGAACTCGGATCTGTCCGCCCTGTTCAAGCGACTCTACGAGGACAACGTGTTGGGTAGGATATCCAACGAGCAGTTCCGGATGCTGTCCGCCGACTACAACGCCGAGCAGAAACAGTTGGCGGTGGCCATTCCAGAGAAGCAGGCGAAGCTGGAGAAGCTGAAAGCCTCCGCCGCCAATGTGGATGCCTTCATTGAGAAGGCCAGTCGCTACACGGAGATAACCGAGCTGACGCCGGAGCTGCTGTGGACGTTCATTGAACGCATCGACATTGGTGAGAGGCCGGGCCGCTACAACCGCAACGGTATGCAGGAGGTGCGGATCATCTACCGCGGCGTCGGCGTTGTAGACAGCACTCTGCCAGCAGAGGATGCTGACAGCACCGAGGTACACTTCATTCAAATGGTCGTGCAGCAGATGACAGCACAAACACAGGTATCGTAAGCACAGAACAGACAAAATTAAGGCAGAAAAAGAACAGGCAGGCAGCGGCTTACGCCACTGCCTGCCCATACAAAAGGTCAGGTCACTTTGTGTACCTATGAGAGCCGCCAGACGGCGTGGCTCTTTTATTTTTCTCGTTATGCCAGAATGTCGGTCAGGTCGTCCAGACCGGTGGCCTGGGTGACCACCACGACGTGGTCGCCATCCTCGATGGTGGTCATACCGCCGGGGATGATGGTGTGCTCGTCCCGGACGATGGCGGCCACCAGAAGGCCCTTGCGCAGGGGGAGATCCTTCAGAGGCTTGCCCAGCACGGCGTGGCTGGAGGCGGTGGCGGTGAAGGACAGCGCCTCCACATGGCCGCCCAGCATCTTGTACAGGCTCTCCACCTTGCTGCCCTCGGCGTTGCCCAGGGCCCGGACATACCGCAGGATCTGGCTGGAGATGATGTCCTTGGGGGAGATGATGGAGTCGATGCCGGTGCTGTTGACCAG
>CAKTZN010000281.1 GCA_934635545.1 uncultured Oscillospiraceae bacterium
CAGCAGCTATCTCTATAAGCAGACCAAGCGCAGTCCCATGATCATCCCCATGGTGACGAAGCTGTAAATTTTGAATCTGGGTGTTCCGTGCCTCCGGGCACGGGGACGGCCTCCGGCGGCCCACTTTTCCCAATAGTGTAGGGGCCGACGACTCTGTCGGCCCTGTCGGCGGCCCAGATGCTTATTATTCGGGCGGACAGGGTCGTCCGCCCCTACAACGGTTCAACAGTCCCCCGTCGTATGTCGGGCAGAGTGCGCATCGTTCCTCCGCAAAGCATCACAGCGCGAAAACCCCCTCCGCAACCCAAAGTTGCGCGGTAGTTGGTGGCGGCAACGGAGCATTTCCGGTACAATAACGCCATCAAACGCAAAGGAGCGAAACCGATGATGACAATTTATCTGGGCCTGACGGCCCTGGGCGCGGCGCTGATGGCGCTGCTGGTGATGGGAGTGTGGGCGCTATGCAGATGATGTACAGAGACTTCCGCAGGGGAGGTATGACATTATGAGATTTACTTCCATCAGCACCCTTCTTATGTCTTTGATCATGGCGGTCATCATTGCCGCCATCGTCTATCTGTTCATCCTGCTGATCCGCGCCCTGCGGAAGTATCTGCGCAGCGGCGAGGTGCGACAGGAGAACCGGGCGGCGGTGGAGTCCCTGGCCAAGGCGCTGAAGGGCCACCGTGAGCGCTGCCGCATGACCCAGGAGTTCGTGGCAGAGAGCATCGGCGTCAGCCGTCAGGCCGTCAGCAAGTGGGAGACCGGCGCGGCCGACCCCAGCACCGCCAACCTGCTGGCGCTGGCCAAGCTGTACGGCGTATCGCCGGAGGAACTGCTGCACAACGCGCAAAGCGAGGACGTATAATAAAGAAAGAGACGGCTTGGCCGTCTCTTTCTTTATTAAAACCACTTTTTCCGCTTGAAATACCAGATCAGCGCCGCCACCACCAGCACCGACACGGCTACCACCACCGGATAGCCGTACCGCCATTCCAGCAGCGGCATGCCCGTAAAGTTCATGCCGTACCATCCGGCGATCAGCGACAGTGGCAGGAAGATGGCGGTCACGATGGTCAGCACCTTCATAACCCGGTTCTGGGCGATGTCCACCTGTGCCTGATACTCGCTGCTGATCTGGGTGGCGTATTCGTGGAGCATACGGGTCTCGCCCCGCAGATTTTCTACCCGGCGCAGAAAATGGCTCATGCGCTTTTTGCTCTGGGACGTGAACAGATCCTCCGCCTCCTCCAGCAGTGAGGAGGCAAAGTCGGCCAGTTGGGCGTAAAACCGGTTGGTGCGGTTCAGCTCCTTGCGGATGACGCTCATCTGGTGGAGAAAGCGGCCCGTCTCGTTGTCCAGCACCGCCTGCTCCAGATTGGTCAGGCGGGTCTCCAACTGCTGGATATAGGGGAGGTCGTTCTGGATCAGCGCCATCAGCAGTGCCGTCAGAAAGGCATCGGGACTGCCGGGCAGCGCCGGGCGCTGGCCCGCCATATGGTCGATGCAGTCCGCCGCCACGCGGTCGTGATCCACCACCAGCAGTGAACCCTCCGCCCACGTGAAGCTCAGACGGCGGGCGCTCTGGTTGGCCCGGGGCGGCGTGCGCAGGTGACCGGTCACGCTGGTGCGGTCGGCCCGCAGCCAGCAGAACTGGGACTCGTGGGCGTCGGCGGGCATGACCGGCGGCGTCAGCCCCTCCGGCAGCGGCGCGGCATGCAGCTCGGACGGCGAAAGAACCACCAGAACGCCCTGCCAGTGCTCCGGCGGGGCGCTCAGCGGCTGCAGGCCGTTGTCAAAACGGTAATAGGGCATGGTGGGTCTCTCCTTTTATCATTTGCCGTATCTCCGGCGGTACAGCAGATTTTTCGCGGCCTTTTTGGCGTCGGGGACGTAGTCCCTGCCGTCGATGACCTTTTGGAGCTGCTTCTCGGTGTAGTCACGAAAGGTGTGCTCAAATTTCTCCACTGGGGAGAGCGTTTCCTGAAGGGCCTGCCGCTGCCGGAATTCCTCCGCTGCCGTCGGCAGGGCGAAGAAGGCCGCATAGCGGCATCGGGGGCAGACATAGAGTTCCGTCTCCAAATAGTCCTCCACCATGGCCAGCGGCGAGGGCTTAATGCTCAGACTGCCGGTGCGGCAGGGCGTCAGCTCGATCTCCGCGTCGCGGCAGATGGGGCAAAGGCGTTTGATCTGATCAGGCATGGTCGGCTCCTTTCGCCCGCTGGATCAGCGTGTCGATGACCATGCCCAGCAGCAACCCCAGCCAGCCGA
>CAKTZN010000282.1 GCA_934635545.1 uncultured Oscillospiraceae bacterium
TACACGCCCAGAGCGGTGTACAGGGTGGGGATGTTCTTCTTCAGGAACATTTCCACGAACTGCACCAGACCGGCGATGACCAGGATGTAGGCCACGGTCTGCATGAAGGCCAGGTTCAGGGGAACCAGCACCAGATTCACCAGATAGCAGAACGCGGAGGCCAAACCCATAACGAAGGTCACGGCCGCGCCCATGCCGACTGCGGTGTCGATCTTCTTGGACACGCCCAGGAAGGGGCAGATGCCCAGGAACTGGGAGAAGATAAAGTTATTGGTCAGAATAGCGCCAAGAGAAATGGCGAGCAAAGTAGTAACAGACATAACTTACTTGGCCTCCTTTTTCTTTTCGCTCTTGGCCAGCGCCCACTGCATCACAGCGATCAGTGCGCCCAGCGTCAGGAAGCCGCCGACCGGCAGCGTCAGAACTTTGATACCGAACTCCTCGGGGAAGATGACCACGCCGGGAGCGCTGCCCAGAGCGCCGCCGCCCAGCAGGCCGCCGCCGAACTTGCCGCTGCCCAGGAACTCACGGACAACGCACATGACGATCAGCACCAGCGTGTAGCCGATGCCCTGGCAGATACCGTCCACCGCGGAGGCACCCACGCCGTTCTTGGAGGCAAAGCCCTCGGCACGGCCCAGGATGATGCAGTTCACGACGATCAGGGGGATGAACACGCCCAGAGAGTTGGACAGGGCGGGAACGAATGCCTTCAGCAGCAGGTCCACGCAGGTCACGAAGCCGGCGATGACCACGATGTAGCAGGCGATACGCACTTCATTGGGGATGATCTTGCGCAGCAGGGAGATAAAGATGTTGGACAGGGTCAGGATGATCAGCACGGACACGCCCATGCCCAGACCGTTGAAGAAGGACGTGGTGATGGCCATGGTGGAGCACATGCCCAGCACCTGCACCAGCACGGGGTTCTGAGTGATCAGACCCTCTTTTAATTGCTTACCGAAATTCATAATGCAGCTCCTCCTTTCTTAGCCCAAAGCTTCCGCGGCAGCCAGAGCGGCATTGGCGCCCATGGTGATGCCCTTGGTGGAAACCGTAGCGCCGGAGATGGGAGTCACCGTCTTGCCCACCACCAGGGAACCGGAGCCGGACATGCCGATGAACTGATCCAGAACGGGAACACCGGCGGAGTTGGGCTCGTTGCCCACCACCTTGGTGCCGATGCCGGAGGTCTCGGAGTGGCTGACCACGGAGATACCGGTGATGGCCTTGTTGGCGTCCACGCCCACCATCATGACGATGGTGCCCTGGGAGCCAGAGGCGGAGATCTTCATGACGTAACCGGCGTCGGCACCGGCGTTCTTCACGCCGTACAGCTCGGTCAGCTTGCCGCCCTGAGCGGCGGCAGCGGCGGCCACGTCGTCGCTGATCTCCAGCTTGTCGGTGAATTCGCTGCCCTCGGGGACAACGGCGCTCATGGCGACGCGGGTATTCTCTGCGTCGATCTCGGCGATCTTGTCGGCGGTAACATTGTTGACCAGGCCCAGCAGGGCGGCGATGACCAGAGAGATAACGGTCAGAGTACCGGCGACCTTAAGAATAAACTTTCCGGAGATTTTCATTACTTAGCCGCCTCCTTCTTTTCTTTCTTGACCGCACCATAGATGGTGGGACGGATGTACTTATCCAGCAGCCAGGTGGTGCAGTTCATGATCAGGATGGAGTAGCACACGCCCTCGGGATAGGAACCGAAGCGGCGGATGAAGCAGGTAATCAGACCGCAGCCGATGCCGAAGATCAACTGGCCGGGCTTGGTAACGGGGGAGGTGGCATAGTCGGTGGCCATGAAGATGGCGCCCAGCATCAGGCCGCCGCCGAACACGTTGTACAGCATGTACTGGACGTTGTCGATACCGGCAGGAGCGGAGATCAGGGTCAGGATGGCGACAGTGCCGATGAAGGCCACGGGGGTGTGCCAGGAGATGACCTTGCGGATCAGCAGCCAGGCGCCGCCCAGCAGCAGGGCCAGAGCGGAGACCTCACCCAGGGAGCCGCCCACACGGCCGATGAACATATCGGCAACGGAGTAGTTGGCGGTCAGCTCGGTGAACTTCTCCACGGTGCCCTCCTTCATGATGGCCAGGGGGGTCGCGGTGGAGACCACGGTATCGACCTTGCTGGTGGGCAGGGTCCAGGTGGTCATAGCGGTGGCATAGCTGGCCAGCAGGATAGCACGGCCGGCCAGAGCGGGGTTCAGGAAGTTGCAGCCGATGCCGCCGTAGAGCTGCTTGACCACAACGATGGAGAA
>CAKTZN010000283.1 GCA_934635545.1 uncultured Oscillospiraceae bacterium
GTATAAAAACAGCGCGATGCCGCCCAGCAGCGATATGACGTCCGCAATTCCCATGCCCAAACTCCCCCATATTACAATCGTAAATTCTTACATACAGCACCAGTATACATGACCGCCGCCGGTTTGACAAGCTTTGTTATTTTTTCCACATAGATTGTTTTATATAGTATCTCCTTAACGGAAAGACTATTTGACAACGTCACAAATTTTCGTTAGAATAAAAAAATACCCCTTTGCAAACTGAGGGAGGAAAGCGAGGAGTACCATCCAAAATGCTCAATGAGCGCAGTCTTTTGTCGCAGTTTCTGCACTTCGTAGCCGCCACGGTGGCGTCGCTGATGGTGTTCAGCCTGTATTCCATTGTGGACGGCCTGTTCGTGGCCAAGGGCGTGGGCGAGTACGCCATGGCGGCGGTGAATCTGGCGGTGCCCTTTACCAATGTGCTGTTTTCCATCGGCATCATTTTCGCCGTGGGCACCAGCACCATCATCGCCATCTACTTGGGAAAGGGCGAGGGTGAGAAGGCCAACAGCCTTTTCAGCCAGAACACGGTGCTGCTGACGTGCATCGGCCTTGCCATCACGGTGCTGGTGCTGGTCTTCCTGGAGCCCTTTGCCGTGCTGCTGGGCGCCAAGGGCGTCACCTATCCGTACACCATTGACTATCTGCGGGGCCTCGCGCCCTTCGCGGTGTGCTTCATCGTGTCCTATAACATGGAGGTGCTCATCAAGACCGACGGCTACCCCCGCATCGCCATCCTGACGGTGATCACCGGGTGCCTGACCAACTGCGTGCTGGACTATGTGGCCATCTTCCTGCTGGACTGGGGCGTGTGGGGCGCGGCGGTGGCCACCGGCGTTTCCCAGCTTCTGACCTGCGTCATCTATCTGCGCCACTTCCTGCGGGGCCACAACACCTTCCACTTCGTGAAGTTCCGGATGGACTGGCATATCTACAAGCGCCTGCTGCCCATCGGCGTGGCCGACGGCGTGACGGAGCTGTGCAACGGCGTGATGATCTTCCTCTTCAACCGCGTTATCCTGCGGTGCCTGGGGGACGACGGCCTGGTGTGCTATACCATCATCGCCTATGTGAACACCCTGATTATCAACACCATGCTGGGCATCTCCCAGGGCAGCCAGCCCCTGGTCAGCTTCCACTACGGCAAGGAGGACGCGGCGGGCTATCGCAGGCTGCTGCGGTACGGCTTCGCCGCCGTGGGCGTCATGACGGCGGTCATCTGCGCCGGAGTGATGGCCTTCGCGCCCCGGATCGCCGGACTCTTCCTGGGATCGGAGAACCCCGGCCTGATCGCGGACGCCGCCGGTGCCCTGCGGCGGTACGGCCTGTGCTATCTGCTGCTGGGCGGCAACATCCTCATAGGCGGCTTCCTGACGGCGGTAGAGCGCCCCACCGGGGCCATCTGCATCTCCGTGGGCCGGGGACTGGCGTTCCAGGCCGCGGCGCTGGCGGTGCTGGCCTTCACCGTAGGCGGCAGCGCCATCTGGTACGCGCCGGTGATCTCCGAGGCCGTCTGCGCCGTGATGGCGGTGTGGTTTCTGAGACGGTTTTTGAAAAAAGCATAAAAAGTATGCCGTGCTGCTGGCACGGCATACTTTTTGTACAATACCACCAACGAATGGCAGCCAAAAGCCGTCATTATCCCAAAAGGCTTCTCTTGTGGCGAAACATACAAAAACGGTAGGTGAATCCTGCCGTTTTTTCTTGCAAATGGCCGGAATGCAAAAAAGGGGGTTGACAAATGGCCCCGAAAGCGTTACCATGCCACCATCCAAGGCGGACACGCCATTGAGAACCGAGGAAAGGAGAAAATCAGTGATGAAGAAGCTGAGCGCCGTGATGATGATGTCTATGGAGATGTGCATGTGCCCCATGTGCATGTTTCGTCGCGCTCAATTTGGTCAACTGATTTTCCCTGACGGTATGGCGTCCTGCTGAACACAGGATGAACAACAGTCATGAACGGTGGAAGGTCGATTGACCTGCCACCGTTTTATTTTTGTTCTTCACCCACAAATCAAATTGATGAAAAAAGGAGACAAACATCATGAAAAAGCACAACTACTTCGTGAAGCTGGCCGCGCTGGCCCTGGCGCTGGTCCTGACCCTGAGCCTGACCGCCTGCGGCGGCAACAGCACCCCCGCCGCTGACGGCGACGGCGACAGCCAGCCCGTCATCAAGATCGGCGTTCCCAACGACACCACCAACGAGGCCCGCGCCCTGCTGCTGCTGCAGGAGAACGGCAT
>CAKTZN010000284.1 GCA_934635545.1 uncultured Oscillospiraceae bacterium
AGGGGCATGTACTTCACCAGGATCTCCCCCACGATGCCCACGCGGGGCTTGCGGAGACTCTCGTTCAGGGGCAGGGCGTCGAAATCCGCCACGATGCCCCGGCAGATGCCGCCGTAGGTATAGCCGGTCTTCTCCCCCATGGCGTAGGCAATGGCGATATCCCGCCACTTGGCGTGGAGGGCATTGGCGGAGCCAGGGACGGCCTCATAGGGCCGGGTGCGGTACAGACACCGCATGAGAAGGTCGCCGAAGGTCAGTTGCCGCAGGGCGGACAGCAGCATGGCGGGCGAGACACGGAAGCCCTCGTTCTTCTCCATGCCGTTGGCGTTCAGGGAGATGACGGGGATATGGCTGAGGCCCGCCTTATCCAGGGCCCGGCGGATAAAGGCCACATAGTTGCTGGCCCGGCAGCAGCCGCCGGTCTGGGTCATGATGAGGGCCAATTTGTCGGTATCGTACCGGCCCGACAGCACCGCCTCCATCAACTGGCCCACCGACAGAATGGAGGGATAGCAGGCATCGTTGTTGACGTACTGCAAGCCCACGTCCACCGCTTTCCGTGTGGCGTTGTTGAGGATCTCCACATGGTAGCCGTGGCGGCGGAACACCGGCTCGATCACGTCAAAGTGGATGGGGGACATCTGGGGCGCCAGAATGGTATAGCCCTGGTCGAACATCTCCTTGGTGAATTCGGTGCGGCGGTAATCCAGCGGCACCGGCTTGGCGCAGATGTGCTGCTCACGCCGCATGTTCATGGCGGCCAGCAGACTGCGGACACGGATACGGGCCGCGCCCAGGTTATTGACCTCGTCGATCTTCAGCACGGTATAGAGCTTGCCGCACTTCTCCAGGATCTCACACACCTGATCGGTGGTGACGGCGTCCAGGCCGCAGCCGAAGGAGAAGAGCTGCACCAGCTCCAGATCGTCCCGCTTGCCCACGAACTCCGCGGCGGCGTACAGCCGGGAGTGGAACACCCACTGATCCACCACCCGCAGAGGCCGCTGGGGCGGCGTGTCCAGGGGCAGGCTGTCCTCGGTGAACACATACAGGCCGTAGGAGGCGATGAGCTCCGGGATGCCGTGGTTGATCTCCGGGTCGATGTGGTAGGGCCGACCCGCCAGCACCACGCCCCGCTTGCCGCCGCGCTCCATCTCCGCAAGGCAGCGGCATCCCTCGGCCCGGATGTCGTCCTTGGCCCGGCGCTGCTCCGCCCACGCGGCACGGGCGGCGGAGCGGACTTCGGCGGCAGGGATATCCCACACGTCCCGGCACAGCTTCACCAGCCGATCCTCCGCCGTCTTCTCGCTGGTAAAGGCGATGAAGGGCCGGATATACCGCACCTGCCCGGAGGTGATGGCCTCCACGTTGTTTTTCAGGTTCTCGGGATAGGACACCACCATGGGGCAGTTATAGTGGTTCTGGGCGTCGGGCGTCTCCTGATACTCATAGAACACGCAGGGGTGGAAGATGGTGGTGATCCCCTGCCGCACCAGCCATTCCACATGGCCGTGGGCCAGCTTGGCGGGATAGCACTCCGACTCGGAGGGGATGGACTCCATGCCCATCTCGTAGATGGCCCGGGTGGAGAAGGGGGACACCACCACCCGGAAGCCCAGCTTCCGGAAAAAGGTGGCCCAATAGGGGAAGTTCTCATAGAGGTTCAGCACCCGCGGGATGCCGATGACACCGCGCGTGGCTTCTTTCTCCGAAAGCGCCGGATAGTCAAACAGCCGCTGCCGCTTATAGGCCATCAGATTGGCGCCGGGCCGGGCGGCGTTGGGGTTCTTCACCCGCTTTTCGCAGCGGTTGCCGGAGATATAGCGGCCGCCGTCGGAGAAGGTGTTCACCGTCAGCAGGCAGTTATTCTCGCACCCGCCGCAGCGGGCGGTTTTCGCCGTATAGGTCAGGGCGGCGATATGGGGGAAGTCCAGCGTCTCCGTGGACTGGCCATGATAGCGGTCACGGGCGATCAGCGCCGCACCGAAGGCGCCCATCAGGCCGGAGATATCGGGGCACACCGCGTCCACACCGGCGATACGCTCGAAGGCACGCAGCACCGCCTTATTATAGAAGGTGCCGCCCTGCACCACGATGTGTGCGCCCAGCTCATGGGCGTCGGCCAGCTTGATGACCTTGAACAGGGCGTTCTTGATGACGGAGTAGGCAAGTCCGGCAGAGATGTCCGACACCGCCGCGCCCTCCTTCTGGGCCTGCTTCACGTTGGAGTTCATGAACACGGTGCAGCGGGTGCCCAGATCCACCGG
>CAKTZN010000285.1 GCA_934635545.1 uncultured Oscillospiraceae bacterium
GTTTTGTAGGGGCCGATGCCCACATCGGCCCGCGCGACTTACGAGGGCATTTTCAATAAACGGCGGGGCGATGTGGGCATCGCCCCCTACGAAGCGAGCATCAGACCTACCGTATTTCGTAGGGCGGCATGACCACATGCCGCCGCTATGTATCAAACGATTTTATGTACCCAGCACCCACTTCACCAACAGCAGCAGGCAGAACCCCGGCAAGCCCAGGATCGCCACCGTCAGGGCATTGAACAGGTTCAACCCCAGACTCAGCCCCGTATAGGCGGTGGTGAGGTTCAGCGCCCACACCGCGCCGAACCCCAACGCCGTGTTGCCTGCCAGCCGCAGCGCCAGCTTCAGCGGCGTCTTGAACAGCCGCCAGATGGCCACCAGCAGAAACAGCAGCACCAGCCCCAGCGATACCTTTTCTACGACCGACATGCCTTCCCTCCCTTCACCGCCGATGCCGCCGCGCAGGCCTCGCGGGGCAGCGGGACTGCTACGCCGCGGCCCGTGGGCATTCCGGCCCGTTCCTTGACGCACCGCAGGAAATAATCGTACTTCGCCTTCAGAGCGTTGATCTCGAAGATGCTGGCCTCCACCAGCTCCGGCTCGCAGGCGTAGTTGAAGCGGTCATAGGCCTCCTTCAGTTGCCGGTTGATCTGCTCCAGCTCCTGCCGCAGCTCCTTGTCGGTGGGCCACTGGGTATCCTTTTTCGTCTTTGCCATTGCAATGTCCTCCTCGTTCGAGGCGGGGAGGCCATGCTTCCCCTGCCAATATTGTACGAGTAGTTTGGACAAATATGCCAGAGTTTAACCCACAAATTTGAAAGGAGCACCGCCATGACCCACGAGGACTATATGCATCAGGCGCTGGCGCTGGCCCATGAGGCCGCCGCCCACGGCGAGGTACCGGTGGGCTGCGTCATCGTCCGGGACGGCCGGATCGTCGGCCGGGGCCGCAACCGGCGGGAGGAAAAACAGGCCGTCAGCTCCCACGCGGAGATGGAGGCCATGGCGCAGGCCAACGCCGCCCTCGGCACATGGCGGCTGGAGGACTGCGACCTGTATGTGACGCTGGAGCCCTGCCCCATGTGCGCCGGAGCCATTCTGAACGCGCGGGTGCGCCGGGTGTTCTACGGCGCCCGCGACCGGGCCATGGGTGCCTGCGGCGGCGTGCTGAACCTGTTCATGGAGGACTTCCCCCACCACCCTCAACTGGTGGGCGGCATTCTGGCGGAGGACTGTCAGACGGTGCTGTCGGAGTTCTTCAAAGGACTGCGGAAATAGAAAATTTTTCATAAAACGCGAATATTTGGAACATTTCAGCAAGATTTTCCGTCTCATAAATAGATACTCCACTATTTTCAGGAGGTACATCCCATGAAAAAGCTGATCTGTTTCCTTTTCGCTTTCCTCTTTCTGCTGAGCGCGGCGGGCTGCGGCGGAAATCCCATCGACACCGCTTGGATGGAGACGCCCGACACCACCGTGAGCAGAGTTTGCAGCTCAGAGGTGCTTGGTTCCGGCGCGTTGAACGTGGATCAAATGACCATCAGCAGCGTTCGCCATTTTCCCATCTATAAATTTGACACGCTGGAGGAATTGACGCAGTTCAAGGATTCTCTGGACTATCCGGAAATGCTCTCCCTCTCATATGACTCATATGACGAAGTCCCGGCTTTCAATGAGGTGACGGCAAAATACGACGAGACGTTTTTCTCCGAAAACACCCTCCTGCTGGTGTATGTGGTAGCCCACACCGGATCATACCGCTTTGCGGTGGACACCATCACCGGTGACGGCACGGGCCTGTGCGTCCAGATTGCGGAAACGCGCCATCCGGAAGTCGTAACATGCGATGAAGCAGGCTGGTTCATCACCGTGGCCGTCCCTGACAGCGCGGCGGCAGCGTACACGGAATTTGACGCCGTCCTGGCCGAAGGCTCCGATTGCTGAATGAAATGCCAACACCCCGTCCACCCTCACATGAGGATAGACGGGGGTGCTTTATATGGAGCGGCGGAGCTCCGGCGGCTGCTTCGTAGGGGCCGATGCCCACATCGGCCCGCCGTCCACCGCGAGTGCCATCGTAATTCGTGCGGGGCGATGTGGGCATCGCCCCCTACAGCTATTCTCTCTTAAAAAACCATAAAGCCGAAGGCGGAACGCCCTCGGCTTACTATGGCAGGAAGATTGATGAAAAAAGTTTTTTGTCTCTTGCAAGTATTAAGATACCCGACGGTTGTTAAAAATCATC
>CAKTZN010000286.1 GCA_934635545.1 uncultured Oscillospiraceae bacterium
CGGATCGACCCCCGCAACGGCAACGTGATCCTGAAGATCGGCACCGGCAGCGAGAGCACCGAGGCCGTGCTGTCCCAGAACGAGCAGGTGGAGGGCGAGACGCTGACCGAGGGTCAGATGGTGAAGGTGTATCTGGTAGAGGTGCGCCGCACCACCCGCGGCCCCCAGGTGCTGATCTCCCGCACCCACCCCGGCCTGGTGAAGCGCCTCTTCGAGCTGGAGGTACCCGAGATCTACGACGGCAGCGTGGAGATCCGCTCCATCGCCCGCGAGGCGGGCAACCGCACCAAGATGGCCGTGTGGTCCGAGGATGAGAACATCGACCCCATCGGCGCCTGCGTCGGCCCGCGCGGCCAGCGCGTCAACGCCATCGTGGAGGAGCTGCGGGGCGAGAAGATCGACATCATCAAGTACAGCGAGGATCCCGCCCAGTTCATCGCCGCCGCCCTGGCGCCCGCCGATGTGCTGGAGGTGCGCCTGTCCGCCGAGGGCAAGGCCTGCCGCGTGGTGGTGCCCGACGACCAGTTGAGCCTGGCCATCGGCAAGGAGGGCCAGAACGCCCGCCTGGCCGCCCGCCTGACCGGCTATAAGATCGACATCAAGCCCGCTTCTCACAGCGAGGACTGAGCATAAGGAGGTGGCCGGTATGGCTGTCAAACCCCGGAAGATTCCCCAGCGGCAGTGTGTCGGCTGCCGGGAGATGAAGGATAAAAAGGAACTGCTGCGGGTGGTCCGCACGCCGGAGGGCGAAATACTGCTGGATGGCCGGGGCAAGGTGTCCGGCCGCGGCGCGTATGTGTGTCCCGACGTGACGTGCCTGAAAAAGGCCCGCAAGTCCAAGGCCCTGGAGCGGGCGCTGGAGACGGCGATCCCCGAGACGGTCTATGACGCGCTGGAGGCGCAGATGGAAGGCGGCGAAGCATGACGGAACAGGTATTATCCATGCTGGGCCTGGCCAAAAAGGCGGGCCGCGTGGAGATCGGCGAGGAGCCGGTGGGCGCCGCCGCCCGTGCCAAAAAGGCGCGGGTGATCCTGGTGGCCCAGGACGCCGGCCCCTCCTCCCAGCGAAGGGCGTTCTCCTTCGCCCAGACCGGCGCGTGTCTGTGCCTGACCATCCCGGCGGACAAGGACGAGCTGGGGCGGTCACTGGGCCGCAGCAGCGTGGCCATGTGCGCCGTGACGGAGATTGGGTTTGCCGGGGCCATCGTGAAGAAGCTGGCGGCCATGGACGGCGAGAAATACGGCGCGGCGGCGGCACAGCTTGACGTAAAGGCCCAGCGGGCCATGCAGCGCCGGGCCGAGCAGCTACGGCACGAAAAGAACCTGCGGCAGGGCAAGCACCGCATCCACAGCGATAAGCCACCGGAGCCTCCGGCGGCGGAAAAGCCCCGCACAGACAAACCGCCCAGAGACGGCGCAAAGCAGCCGGGCCGGGGCGGCGGACGAGGCGACGGGACACGGCGCAAGGCCGCCCGGCGTCCGGAGGATCGGTTCGCCGGTTCCCTGCCGGTAAAGCGGGGCAAGGGCAGCAGCCGGAAGAAGCCCGGCAAGCAGGAAGTTTGACAACACGCGGTGGGCCGCGGCCCGCCGTTTACTAAGATGGAGGTGGCTTTATTTGGGTAGCGTAGCAAACAAATACAGAGTGCATGAGGTGGCGAAGGATTTCGGTGTCGCCACGAAGGACATTACGGAGATCTTGAACAAGTATGCCGAGACGCCGAAGAACCATATGCAGGTGTTGGAGGATCGGGAGCTTAGCCTCATCTTTGAGTATCTGACCCAGCACAATCAGATCGACAGCATCGCCACGGTGTTTGCCGAGGGCGTCAAGGCCGAGGCCAAGAAGCCGGAGCAGAAGAAGCAGCCCCAGCAGAACGACAAGCCTCAGGGCCAGAAGCCGCAGCAGGGCAATCCCCAGGTGAAGAACAATCAGCCCAGCAACAACAATAACAATAACAACAATAACAATAACAACAATAATAACCAGCCCCAGAAGCCCATGTCCCGCGTGCCCCAGAAGCAGGTGGTGGATACCCGCAAGGCCACCAATGTGAACCTGGACAAGTACGACGAGAAGCTGCAGGATATGGCTGACCGCAGCGACCGCGGCGGCCGCCGTGACAAGGATCAGCTTCAGGGCAAGGAGAAGTTCCGCAACTCCCGCCAGCGCCAGAACGGCCCCATGACCAACAAGCGCAAGCAGGAGGAGGCCGACCGCATGCGCAAGCTGCGGCTGGAGAT
>CAKTZN010000287.1 GCA_934635545.1 uncultured Oscillospiraceae bacterium
CGGGATATCGAAAGCGAATTCGGCATCCCCATCGTCAACAAGCGCATCTCCGTCACCCCCATGGCGCTGGTGGCGGGAAGCTGCGATACAGAGGACTACGTCCCCTTCGCCCTGACCCTTGACCGGGCGGGCAAGACCTGCGGCGTGGACTTCCTGGGCGGCTACTCCGCCCTGGTGCAGAAGGGCTTCAATAAGGGCGACGAGCTGCTACTGCGTTCCATCCCCCAGGCCCTGGCCCAGACCGATCTGGTGTGCTCCAGCGTCAATGTGGGCAGCACCAAGGCCGGCATCAACATGGACGCCGTGGCCCGCATGGGCCGCATCATCAAGGAGACCGCCCACCTGACCAGGGACAAGGACGGCCTGGGCTGCGCCAAGCTGGTGGTATTCTGCAACGCCGTGGAGGACAACCCCTTCATGGCCGGCGCCTTCCACGGCGTGGGCGAGGCGGACAGCGTCATCAACGTGGGCGTCTCCGGCCCCGGCGTGGTGTATCACGCCCTGCAGAAGTGCAAGGGAGCGCCCTTTGACGTGGTGGCGGAGACCATCAAAAAGACCGCCTTCCAGATCACCCGCATGGGCCAGATGGTGGCCACCGAGGCATCCCGCCGCCTGAACACCCCCTTCGGCATCGTAGATCTGTCCCTGGCGCCCACCCCCGCCATCGGCGACAGCGTGGCCCGTATCCTGGAGGAGATGGGCCTGGCCGTCTGCGGCACCCACGGCACCACCGCGGCCCTGGCGCTGCTGAATGACGCCGTGAAGAAGGGCGGCGTCATGGCCAGCAGCCATGTGGGCGGCCTGTCCGGCGCGTTTATCCCTGTGTCGGAGGACGAGGGCATGATCGCCGCCGCCCAGCAGGGCACCCTGACCATCGACAAGCTGGAGGCCATGACCTGTGTGTGCTCCGTGGGTCTGGACATGATCGCCGTCCCCGGCGACACCAGCGCCGAGACCATCTCCGCCATCATCGCCGACGAGGCGGCGGTGGGCATGGTCAACAGCAAGACCACCGCCGTCCGCATCATCCCCGTGGAGGGCAAGACCGTGGGCGACGTGGTGGAAATGGGCGGCTTGCTGGGCAGCGCCCCGCTGATGCCGGTACACACCGAATCCAGCGCCGACTTCATTGCCCGCGGCGGCCGCATCCCCGCCCCGCTGCAGAGCCTGAAGAACTGAGCCCATGATCCGACACGCAACGCAAACCGATCTCCCCCGTATACTGGAGATCTACGACATCGCCCGCCGCTTCATGCGGCAAAACGGCAACATGGTGCAGTGGGTCAACGGCTACCCCTCGGAGCCGCTGCTGCGGCAGGACATCGCCAATGGCGATCTCTATGTAATGGAGGACGCGGACGGCATCTACTGTGCCTTCGCCCTGGTCATGGGCGATGACCCCACCTACGCCGTGATCGACGGCGCGTGGCGGGACACCGCCACCCCCTACGGCACCATCCACCGCATCGGCAGCGACGGCACCCACCGTGGTGTGCTGCATGAGTGCGTGGACTGGGCCGCCCGGCGGATCGCCCATCTGCGGGTGGACACCCACGCCGATAACCAGGTGATGCGCCGCTGCATCCTGCGGGAGGGCTTCACCTACTGCGGCGTCATCCATGTGGCCGACGGCACACCCCGTGTGGCCTTTGAACGAATCTGATACCGAAATACCGAAACAAGGAGATAACCTATGGATCCGATCTTTGAAATCGAACTGGAGGACTGCCCCGTCTGCCGGGGCGCGGGCGCCATGCAGGATGAGCAGGGCTGGTGCGTTTCCGTCTGCTGCATGGACTGCGGCGCGGAGACCGCCCACGCCAGCTACCACACGCCGGAGGAGCGGCTGGCCGCCGCCCAGCGGGTGGCACAGCTCTGGAACATGGGCAAGGTCATCCACACCGGCGTGGGCGACTGAAATAGCAACTGCATACAAAAAGAGCACCCGCATGGGGTGCTCTTTTTTGCATACTTTAAGACCGTTTATTGTACCGATAAAGCCGGTTATTGTACCTTATAAAGTGGGTTATTGTACCAATAAAAAGAGGCGTTATTCGTCGATTTTTCCTCTCGCGTGGAGCACGTCGTCCGCCGTCAGGGCCATCAGGTCGTCCCGGGTGACATTTTCCATCTTAGCCAGGCGGTTGTTCTGGGCCACCAGAATATGCTCGAAAATATTCCGCACGCCGCGGGCATTGCCGAAGCTGTCTCCGGCGGCGCTCTCCTCGGC
>CAKTZN010000288.1 GCA_934635545.1 uncultured Oscillospiraceae bacterium
ACCATGGTCAACGCCGCAGGCGACTATGTGGTGTCCTTCATCGTGTCCCGCTATGTGGACGGCAAGGACTGGCTGCAGAAGAAGCTGCACGGCGAGACCAGGTAACACTTTCTCTTCTTACTGCGATAAGCAATAGCGGCGGCCCAAATGGGCCGCCGCTATTGCTTATTTTTTAACAACGTGCTACAATAGGAAAAATTTTTTCTGAAAGGAGCACGCTTATGCTGTACGAAACTCTTACCATCGGTGAAAACGGACATCTGTATTTTGCCGGACAGGACACGGTGGCGCTGGCCAAACAGTACGGCACGCCGCTGTATCTGATGGATGAAGACGGCATCCGCCGTCAGTGCCGGGTCTATCAGGAGGCGTTCCGAAAGCACTTCGGTGCCGCCAGCCGCCCCCTGTACGCCAGCAAAGCGTGCTGCTTCAAGCGGATGTACGAGATCATGCAGGAGGAGGACATGGGCATCGACGTGGTGTCCTCCGGCGAGATCTATACGGCTCTGCAGGCGGGGTACGATCTGCGGGGCGCCTATTTCCACAGCAACAACAAGACCGACGCCGACATCGCCTTCGCCATGGACAGCCGGGTGGGCTATTTCGTGGCGGACAACCGGGAGGAGATCGACGCCATTGAGGCGGAGGCCGCCCGCCGTGGCATCCGGCAGAGGGTGCTGCTGCGGCTGACCCCCGGCATCGACCCCCACACCTATGAGGCCATCTCCACCGGCAAGGTGGACAGCAAGTTCGGCTCCGCCATCGAAACGGGGCAGGCGGAGGAGATCACGCTGTACACCCTGGCGCAGCCCCATGTGGAGCTGATGGGCTTCCACTGCCATGTGGGCTCTCAGGTGTTTGGCGAGGATGTGTTTGAGCGGGCCGCCGTGGTGATGCTGGAGTTCATCGCCGCCATGGCGCGGAAGCACGGCTATCAGGCCCGGCAGCTCGATCTGGGCGGCGGCTACGGCGTGCGTTATGTGGACAGCGACCCGTATCTGGACGTGGACGCCAAGGTGGGACAGGTGGCGGCGGCCATTCAGGACGCCTGCGCACGGCTGGACATCGCCATGCCGGAGATCCACATGGAGCCGGGCCGCAGTATCGTGGGCGCGGCGGGCATGACGCTGTACACCTGCGGCACGGTGAAGAAGATCCCCGGCTACAAGAACTATGTGTCCATCGACGGCGGCATGACCGACAATCCCCGGTTTGCTCTGTACAAGGCCAATTACACCTGTCTGTTGGCCAACAAGATGACGGAGCCCCGCGATTTCGAGGCCTCGGTGGTGGGCCGGTGCTGCGAGAGCGGCGACATCATCCAGGAGCGTGTGATGCTGCCCGCCTCGGTGGGACGGGGCGACATTGTGGCGGTGTGCACCACCGGCGCGTACAACTACACCATGGCCTCCCACTATAACCGGCTGCCCAAGCCGCCGGTGGTGATGCTGCGCGGCGGCGAGAGCTATGTGGCCGTGCGGCGGGAGTCCTTTGCCGACCTGTGCCGGAACGACGTATAAGCCGTGCATTTTGAACGCGTTCAAAATGCGATTCCCGAAAGCCTTGCGATCGCAAGGCTTTCGGCGGCTGTTTATTTGATTTGAGGCGGGCCTTGCCCCCTCAAGCTCCCCCGCTGCTCACCTATCGCAGCATGCAGCATCGTTTTTTCACAGTCTGAAGCCCAAAAAAGAAAGCCCATAAGGGCTTTCTTTTTTGGCTTATTTTCAGATGCGCTTCCACTTGGCGCCGCCGGGCACGTCGGTGACCTCGATGCCCTGGGCCTTCAGCTCGTCGCGGATGCGGTCAGCCTCGGCGAAGTTCTTGGCCTTCTTGGCATCGGCGCGGGCGCGGATGAGCTGCTCCACGGCGGCGTCCTCCTCGCCGGACTCGCTGATGACGGTGAAGCCGCCTGCCGCGGGGGCGGCCGCCGCCTGCTTGGTGCGCAGCTCCGCCGCCTTCTCCAGCAGCTTCAGGCCCAGCACGGTGTCGAAGCTGTCCAGCAGGGCCAGCTTGGTCTTGTCGTTGGTCTTGGCCTTCAGCACGTCGTACAGCACGGTGACGCCCATGGAGGTGTTCAGGTCGTTGTCCATGGCCTTCATGAACTTGGCCTTGTACTCGTCAAACACCGCCTGATCCACGTCGCCCTCGTCCTTCAGGGCGGCGATCTTGGCCAGCAGCTTGTTGAAGGCCACGGTGGCGTTGTCCAGATTCTCCCAACTGAACAGCA
>CAKTZN010000289.1 GCA_934635545.1 uncultured Oscillospiraceae bacterium
TCTCCTGATACACGCCCAGCACGGCGTTGACGATGACCACGAACAGGATGATGATCACGTCGGCAAAGCTCTCGTTCTGCACCACCGCCAGCACGGCGCTGATGGCGGCGGCGGCCAGCAGAATGATGATCATGGGATCGGCCATCTGCTGGAAGAACCGCTTGATGAGGGAGTCCTTCTTGGCCTCCGCCAGCTTGTTCCTGCCGTTTTTGGCCAGGCGCTCCGCCGCCTCGGCGGCCGTCAGGCCGCTGTCGCGGGAGTCCACATCCCGCAGCACGGCCTCCGCTTGTTCCAGATAATGCTTCATATTGTCCTTCCTCCTGAATACGGGTATTTTGCCCCGATATAACTGGCTGATAAAGGGCGTTGGGGGGCTTGTCTTGTTCCTTCCTTCTGCCGTTTTGCCGGCAGCGGAAATGCGCGCAGGCAAGAAAAAGCCCGCAGGGAATACTCTGTGTATTTTCAAGGGCTTTGACGCAGCATGGGCGTATTTTCCGCCCGGCAAAACAAAAAAGCGAGCCACATGTACAGTAAGGATGCTGTACATGAGTCTCGCTGTCAAAAACTAAGCCAGGCGTTGCCGCCATGCATGTTGACTTAGCTCACGCCCGCAGGCGCGCAACTACTCCCCCATGAAAAACACAGGATTTGATTTGTATGGTGTAGTATATCAAATCTTTTTCCGGATTGCAAGGGGGAATTTGGGGAAATCAGGTGTTTTTGTGATACGTGATAGGAGAACTGCCGCTTCCCGGACTTGACAAGGCACGTTTCTTTGCTATAATGGAGGTGTAAAAGGGCGCTGCGACAAGCGGTCAGCCCGGTAAGTTCAAGTTCCTATCATTGAGAAACCGTCACTTGGCCGAGTGGCGGTTTCTGCTTTTTAACTCCATCACACGGATCGAGACGGAAAACCGCCCAATGTGAAATGTAATCGTTAAAAACATCGCGTCACCCCCCTTCGGGGTTTGTGACTGACCGCCTGCCGTTCGTGCAGCGCCTGTTTTCAATGTAGCATGCCTGTCGAAATTTGTCAACAGACGCAAGCACAGGAGACGGGCGGGTACGGCCCATTTTTCGTCTGCCAAACGGGCCGATGTGGGCATCGGCCCCTACGAAATTCTGTCGGTGGCGCAATCGTTTACCGGGCGGCGGGGCACATATGTAGGGCGGGGTGACCTCACCCCGCCGCCTTATTTTTCCCAGTCAGTCCTGCAGAAAACGCACCACGTCGTTGGGTGAACAGTCTATAATCCGGCACAGCTTTTCCAACGTGACCATGGTGATATTCTTGTTTTTCTTCAGCGAATCCAGCGTTTTGTTGTCGATACCGCTTTTCAAAAGCTTGTACTGCGACACGCCCTTGCGCTGCATGGTCTCCCACAGCGGGCTGTAATCGAATATCCTGTCCACCCCCTCGCTTTATTTCTCCTGCTTCCCCAGCATGATCTGCCCGTGCTCCTTCTCATAGGCCGCGACGCAGTCACGGATCAGAATATTGATCTGGCTGTTGGCGGAACGGCCCTCGTAATCCGCCACGACGTGCAGCTTATCCAGCATCTCCGTGTCAATGCGGATGGAAAGACTTTTAATCGCCATAAATTCACCCCC
This sequence comes from uncultured Oscillospiraceae bacterium, assembly GCA_934635545.1. Taxonomy (GTDB): domain Bacteria; phylum Bacillota; class Clostridia; order Oscillospirales; family Oscillospiraceae; genus Vescimonas. The sequence goes on from CAKTZN010000289.1 coordinate 1,612, forward strand.
AAATAACTATAATATGTATTTATTTTAGTTTTATTTTGTGGTACAGCGTTTTATATAGGCGCACTATGTATCTAAAATGAATTTATGGAGGCCGTTTTATGCCCGATTACAAGAAAATGTATCTCACCCTTTTCGCTGCCACGGAGGATGTGCTGGAGCTGCTGGACACGGAGCACGCCGCTTTTCGGGAGTCCCTTCTGCCTGCCAGGATCCGGGCACGGCTGACGCAGGCCCAGCAGCTATGCGAGGACATCTATGTGGAACATGACGCGTAAAAAAGATGAGCCGTTTTCACGGCTCATCTTTTTTATGTAGTGATCGCTTACTTGTTGCTCAGGTACTCGTCGATGGACTTGGCGCCCAGCTTACCGGCACCCATGGCCAGAATGACGGTGGCCGCGCCGGTGACGGCGTCGCCGCCGGCATAGACCGCCTGGCGGGAAGTCAGGCCATCCTCGTTGACAATGATGCCGCCCTTCTTGTTGACCTCGAGACCCTTGGTGGTGCTCTTGATCAGCGGGTTGGGGTTGGTACCCAGGGACATGATGACGGCGTCCACAGGCAGCTCGAACTCGCTGCCCTTCTTCTCGATGGGACGGCGGCGGCCGGAAGC
>CAKTZN010000290.1 GCA_934635545.1 uncultured Oscillospiraceae bacterium
TTCCCCCTGATGACCCACTCCGGCACCTTCGTCATCAACGGCGCCGAGCGCGTGGTGGTCAGCCAGATCGTCCGCTCCCCCGGCATCTACTACGGTAAGGAGATCGACCTGAAGACCGACCTGCCCCTGCTGACCAGCACCGTGATCCCCTATCGTGGTGCATGGCTGGAGTATGAGACGGACACCTCCGAGGTGTTCTGGGTGCGCATCGATAAGAACCGTAAGCTGCCCATCACCTGCCTGATCCGCGCTCTGGGTCTTAAGACCGACGCGGAGATCCTGGAACATTTCGGCGACGATGAGCGCATCGTGGCCACTATGGAGAAGGACACCTGCAAGACCTACGAGGAGGCGCTGCTGGAGATCTACCGCAAGCTGCGTCCCGGCGAGCCCCCCACGGTGGACTCCGCCCAGACTCTGCTGCAGAACCTGTTCTTCGATCCCCGCCGTTACGATCTGTCCACGGTGGGTCGCTACAAGTTCAACAAGAAGCTGACCTTCTGGGTGCGGGGCAAGGGACAGAAGCTGGCCGCGCCTGTGGCTGATCCCACCACCGGCGAGCTGCTGTTTGACGAGGGACACGTGCTGACCTCTGACGAGTGCGCCAAGCTGGACGCCATCGGCGTCAAAGAGATCTCCGTGGTGCTGGATACCGGCAAGGTGCTGCGCATCACCACCAACGGTATGTGCGATATGTCCCACTATGTGGACTTCGACCCCTGGGAGAAGTGCGGCATCAAGGAGCGCGTCCGCTTCGACGTGCTGCAGGAGCTGCTGGCACAGTATCAGGGCGAGGAACTGATCGAGCAGTGCCGTCTGCACGCCGACCAGCTGGTGCCCAAGCACATTGTGGTGGACGACATCTTTGCCTCCATCAACTATATGAACGCCCTGGCACACGGCCTGGTGACCCGGGATGACATCGACCATCTGGGCAACCGCCGCCTGCGCTGCGTGGGTGAACTGCTGCAGAACCAGTTCCGTATCGGCTTCTCCCGTATGGAGCGCGTCATCCGCGAGCGTATGACCATTCAGGATCTGGACATCGTGACGCCCCAGAGCCTGATCAATATCCGTCCTGTGACCGCCGCCATCAAGGAGTTCTTCGGCTCCAGCCCGCTGAGCCAGTTCATGGATCAGACCAACCCGCTGGCCGAGCTGACCCACAAGCGCCGTCTGTCCGCTCTGGGTCCCGGCGGTCTGAGCCGCGAGCGCGCCAACATGGAAGTCCGTGACGTGCACTACAGCCACTATGGCCGTATGTGCCCCATTGAGACGCCTGAAGGCCCCAACATCGGCCTGATCTCCTATCTGGCCACCTATGCCCGCATCAACGAGTACGGCTTTATCGAGGCGCCTTTCCGCGCCGTAGATCACGAGACCTGCAAGGTCTCCGACGACATCACCTATATGACCGCCGATGTGGAGGATCAGTACATCGTCGGCCAGGCGGCGGAGCCGGTGGACGAAAACGGCTGCCTGACCAACCGCCGTATCACCTGCCGCCACCGCGACGAGATCGTGGAGGTGGATCGCACCAATGTGGACTTCATCGATGTCAGTCCCCGCATGATGGTGTCCATCGCCACCGCCATGATCCCCTTCCTGCCCAACGACGACGCCAACCGCGCCCTGATGGGCGCCAATATGCAGCGTCAGGCCGTGCCTCTGCTGCAGCCGGAAGCCCCCATCGTGGGCACCGGTATGGAGCACAAGATCTGCCTGGATTCCGAGGTGGTGGTACTGGCCGAGGGCGACGGCGTGGTGACCAAGGTGGACGCCACCAGTGTCACCGTCAAGTACGACAGCGGTGAGACCAAGGACTATAAGCTCATCAAGTTCCTGCGTTCCAACCACGGCACCTGCATCAACCAGAAGCCCATCGTCTCCGTAGGCGAGCGTGTCCACGGCGGCGAGGATCCCACTGTGCTGGCCGACGGCCCCGCTACCGAGCAGGGCGAGATCGCGCTGGGACGCAACATCCTGGTGGGCTTCATGACCTGGGAAGGCTACAACTACGAGGACGCCGTGCTGCTGAACGAGCGGCTGGTGAAGGAGGACGTCTATACCTCCATCCACATCGAGGAGTATGAGATCGACGCCCGGGACACCAAGCTGGGACCCGAGGAGATCACCCGCGACATCTCCAACGTGGGCGAGGATGCCCTGAAGGATCTGGACGAGCGGGGCATCATCCGCGTGGGCGCGGAAGTCCACGC
>CAKTZN010000291.1 GCA_934635545.1 uncultured Oscillospiraceae bacterium
TCCATCTTCTCCGAGATCACCGTGTACACCACCGGGATCTCCACCGCCTCCTTGATGGCGCGGATGGTGTCCAGCCCGATCTTGCTGTTGCACACCACGCCGTAAGCCCCCTGATGCTCCACATAGGCCGCCATGCTGGCGCTGCGGACGCCGTTGGTCAGGCCGCCGCCCACACCGCAGAACACCGGCACCTCGGAGATGCCGATGATGGCCTGGGTGATGCTGGGCTGGGGTGTAAAGGGATACACGGCGATCACTGCGTCGGCGTTGATGTTCTTGATGATGGCCACGTCCGTGGAGAACACCAGCGACTTGATGCGGCGGCCGAACACCCGGATGCCGCTGCACTCGCTGATGCACCGGGGCACCGACAGCGTGTGCTTGCGCAGGTTTCCCTCATAGACAGGCACATATTTTCTTACCATGCTGCTGCTCCTTTCCTGGGTTCATCTTCCTGCGGAAAATTATAGCACGGCCTCCGTTTTCTGTAAATAGTCACTCCGCCCCATATGTCTAAAATTCAACTTTTGTTCATACTTACGTTACGTTTTTGTTAAGTTGAGGTGTATTTTATGTCTGTTTCTGTCGTTTTAGGAGATATCACTCTTTCCCATACGGACGCCATCGTCAATGCCGCCAACTGCTCGCTGCTGGGCGGCAGCGGCGTGGACGGCGCCATCCACCGGGCCGCCGGGCCGAAGCTGCTGGAGGCTTGCCGGGCGCTGGGCGGCTGCGAAACGGGACAGGCCAAGCTGACCCCAGCCTTTGACCTGCCCTGCCGCTATGTGATCCACACTCCCGGCCCTATCTGGCGGGGCGGCGGCCATAACGAGGCGGCGCTGCTGGGCTCCTGCTACCGCGCCTGTCTGGCCCTGGCGTGGGAGCATGGCTGCCGCAGCGTGGATTTCCCCTCCATCTCCACCGGGGTCTATGGCTATCCCCTGCCCCAGGCGGCCCATATCGCCCTGCGGGAGCTGGTGGCCTTCGACCGCGCCCACGAAGGCATGACCCTTCGGATGGTGTGCCATACCCCGGAGACGCTCCACGCCTATCAGGTGGATTGGAACATGTTCTATCAGGAGACCAAGCCCCACGATGACTGAGACAAACATGGATACACAGAGAAACGCACCCTTTATCGGGTGCGTTTCCTGCGTTTATTGTACCAATTCCGCCCTGTTATTGTACCGATTCTGCACTGCTATTGTACCAATTCGGCCCCTTAATTCTCCCGCAGCGTGCCGTCGATGTTGACGGTGACCACCTGCCAGGGAATAAACTTTCCGCTGTTTTGCAGCGCGGTCTTGGCGGCGAACTCCAGCCCGCCGCAGCAGGGCACCTCCATCCGCACGATGGTCAGGGAGCGGATGTCGTTGCGGGAGATGATCTCCGTCAGCTTCTCCGTATAGTCCACGCCGTCCAGCTTGGGACAGCCGATGAGACAGACCTTCCCCGCCAGCAGGCGGCTGTGGAAGCCGCCGTAGGTAAAGGCGGAGCAGTCCGCCGCCACCAGCAGGGCCGCACCGTCAAAGTACGGGGCCTGGGTGGGGGCCAGCTTGATCTGCACCGGCCAGTTGGTGAGCTGACCCTCCGGCTCTCCGGAGGCAGGCGCCGGAACAGCTTTATGCTGCATCTGCCGCATGGCGGCACCGGGGCAGCCGGTACGGGTGGGGCGTTCCTTGGCGGCCTTGGCCGCCAGGACGGCAGCCTCGTCATAGGCGGGGGCTTCCCGCTCCTCAAAGGTGATGGCGTTGGTATGGCAGGCGGGCAGGCAGTCGCCCAGACCGTCGCAGTAATGCTCGTGCATCAGCTTCGCCTTGCCGTTCACCAGGCCGATGGCCCCCTCGTGACAGGCGTTGACGCAGGCTCCGCAGCCGTCGCACTTTTCCTCGTCGATATGGATGATCTTGCGGATCATGGACATGACCTCCTCGTTGGATTCTGGTGGTAGTATACCCTTCCGCGGCAATTTCGTCTGTTGCATTTGTCACAATTCCCTGCGGTTGTTCTGCCATTTTCTTCCATTCCAGGACAAGCCCGGATTTCTTGTCGCTGATTTGCGTACACTTGCTGGAAATTTTGCAAAAAACGGCAGATGTATGTCACTTTTTCCCAAGAAGAAACTGGTCGAAATCGGTGGTTTTTTGTTGCAATATACAGAGCCCTATGGTAAAATTAACAATTGGTTAAAACTTTTCTTTTCCCTGTTATA
>CAKTZN010000292.1 GCA_934635545.1 uncultured Oscillospiraceae bacterium
GGCCAGTTCAGCCGCTTCCGATTGCCGTCTTTGCGTAGCATTACATATTGTATCAAATAATTTCGCGTTTGTACACTCTTTTTTCAAAATTTTTGAAGAAGTTTCCCAAAGCGACCGGATGCAGGTGGTCTGGGCCACCACGGTCATGGGAAGCAGGCGGTTTTTTTCGTCTGAATCCAACCATTCCCGCAGCTTTTCCGGCGTCTGGAAGATCCGTGACCGCCCCGACCAACTGGCCGCGCCCAGCACCTCGGGATGGTGCTCCTCGCCGATGATCACGGGGATCCTGCCCTCCTCGTCCGCCTGGGCCACCAGATGCTGGATCCGCAGCACATTGGGACATGTGGCGTTGACGCACACCGCGCCCGCTGCCTCCAACTGCTCCAGCACCTGCTTGCGCTCACCGTGGGAGCGGATGATGACCGTATCCCCCGGCCGCACCTGTGCCGGACTCTCCACCGTGCGGCAGCCCAGCGCCTCCAGCTCACGCACCACATGAGCGTTGTGGATGATGCTGCCCAGCATCACGCATCCGCCCTTTTCACGGGCCGTCTGCTCCGCCAGCTTCACCGCCCGCTCCACGCCGTAGCAGAAGCCGGCGCTCTCGGCCTGGATCACTCGCATCGGACACCGCCCAACTCGTAGACCTGGCGCATGACCTCGTCCACGTTCTGCTGATACTCCTCCGCCGTGCCTTTCCGCTCGGTATACACCGGGGCATAGGGCTTGCCGATGATGAGGGACAGCTTATGGAACAGCCGCCGGGTGCTGCTGATGAACACCGGCAGCATCTTCACACCGGAGCGGATGGCGATCATGGTGGCGCCGCCCTTGGGCTGCACATGCTGGCCCTTCTTCACCCGCGTGCCCTCCGGGAAGATCAGCAGGCTGATGCCGTCCTTCAGGCTCTTGATGGCGGTCTTGATGGCGCCGATGTCGCTGTTGCCCCGATCCACGGGGAAGGCGCCCATATACCGGATGAAGCCGCCCACGATGGGGATGCGGAAGAGCTGCTGCTTGGCCATGATCCGCAGCGGCACGTCGTCATGCAGGGCGCAGACGATCAGCACCGGATCCCACGCGCTGGAGTGGTTGGCGCACAGCACCACCGGCTCGTCGGGCAGGTTCTCCCGGCCCTGGATCTCCACTGGGAACAGCCATAGGATCAGCGGCCGCAGGATGGCCCATATGAACGCGTAGAAGGGATTTTTCTTCTTCATACGCCCACCTTCCTTCGGATGACGTCCAGCAGGGCTTCCTCGCTCTGGCGGAAGTCCATCTGGCTGGTATCCACGATCACCGCGTCCTCCGCCGGACGCAGCGGCGCGGCGGCACGGTGGGTGTCGTTATAGTCCCGCTCCTTCATCTCCGCCAGCACCTGGTCAAAGGGCCGGGGCGTTCCCCGCTCCAGCAGCTCCTTTTCCCGGCGGCGGGCACGAACCTCCACGTCCGCCTGCAGGAAGATCTTCACATCCGCGTCAGGCAGCACCACGGTGCCGATATCCCGGCCATCCATGATGACGCTGCTCTTCCGGGCAAAGTCCCGCTGCATCTCCAGCAGGAAGGCCCGCACCTCCGGAATGGCGGATACCGCCGACGCGTACAGGGACATCTCCGGCAGGCGGATCTCCTCCGTCACATCCTCGCCGTGCAGCAGCATGTGCTGCAAGCCCTGCGCGTCATAGCGCATTCCGATCTTCACCTCCGGCAGCAGCGCGATGACCGCCTCCGTGTCGGCCGCCTCCACACCCTTACGCCGGGCGTAGCAGCCGATGGTACGGTAGATGGCACCGGTATCCACATATAAAATATGCAGCTCTGCCGCGATGGCCTTGGCCAGCGAGCTTTTTCCCGCGCCGCTAGGGCCGTCCACCGCGATGGAATAAATTTTTTCCGCAATGTCTCCCATTTTCCGCTCACTCCCGCTCTGCCGCGGAGACGCCTGCCAGATGGCCGGTCGCCCACGCGATCTGTAAATTGAATCCGCCGGTATAGGCGTCTACGTCCAATATCTCTCCGGCAAAATACAGTCCCTCCACCAGCTTGGACTCCATGGTGTTGGGCTTTACCTCGCTGACCTTTACGCCGCCGGCGGTGACGATGGCTTCCGCCACCGGGCGTACCCCGGTCACCGAAATCGCGAAATGCTTCAGCATCTCGATCAGTCCCCGTCGCTGCTC
>CAKTZN010000293.1 GCA_934635545.1 uncultured Oscillospiraceae bacterium
TACTGCTTGCCCATGGCGTCAAAGGCCTTGGTAATGGCAGCGCTGATCTTGGCGATATCAAATTCGGCGATGGTTCCGTCTCGTTTTGTCACCCGGTACATGTGATGATCCTCCTTCTCTCGTATACAGCGCCCCGGCGGGGCGAAAAACAAAAAATGAGATGTGACTTGCGCAGTCACATCTCCAAGTATACCACATATATGGGCCTTGTCAAGGCGGAAAGCCTATATCTGGTATATAACTTTTTCTAATCGTCACAAGATATAGGGCCATTTTATCCGCGGCCGGGTTCGGTGCAGGGCGGCCATATCCCGCCTTCAAACCGCGTCCAGGGCTCCGTCTGCGGCGGAGGGCAGGTAAAGGTCATCTCCCGGCCGGTCTGGGGATGGGTGAAGCTGAGGCGGTACGCCCACAGGGCCAGCGGGGCGGTGTCGTCCTCCGGCAGGCCATACTTCCGGTCGCCTGCCAGGGGCAGACCCCGTGAGGCGAACTGCACCCGGATCTGATGGGTGCGGCCGGTATGAAGCTGCACCCGCACCAGAGAGAGGCCATCGGCCGTCCCCAGTGTCTCATAGGACAGCAGGGCTTCCCTCGTCCCGGCGGAGGGCGTATCCGCCACATAGGTAACGCGGCGAAGGCTGTCCCGGCCCAGCAGGTCGCGCATTTCGCCGCTGACCGGCTCCGGCACACCGTGCACCACCGCCAGATAGCATTTGCTGAACTGGTGCTCCCGCACCTGCTGGGACAACAGCGACGCCGCCATGCGGCTGCGGGCAAAGACCATCACGCCGCCGGTCTGAGCGTCCAGCCGGTGGACGGTGCGGATGCAGTCGGCGCCCAGCGCCTGTCGCAGCAGGGAGGGCATACCGCCCGGCTCGTCGGTGGACAGCACCCCGGCGGGCTTGACCGCCACCACGACGCGGTTATCCTGATAGATGATCTCCATAGGGGCCTCCTTTGGGGCGTAGACGGTAAACAAAAAACCTCACTTCCGGAGAAGTGAGGTTCTGGTGCGCGGTACAGGACTCGAACCTGTGACCCCATGCACGTCAAGCATGTGCTCTAGCCAGCTGAGCTAACCGCGCGGACAACGGTAATATAATAGCGTATCATGGCGGATTTGTCAAGGCTTATTCCGCAAAAAACACAAATTTTATCACCGTGGGGTCAACCGCGTCCGGCATACTTCCGGAGCTGCTGCTCAAATTCGGCGCTACGGGAACAGGTCACCGTGACCGGTTCGCCGGTGCGGGGGTGGATGAAGCGCAGCTCCACCGCCTGAAGGCACTGGCCCGCCAGGCCGGGGACGGGCTTTTTCGCGCCGTACACCGTGTCGCCCAGGATGGGGTGGCCGATGTGGGCCATGTGGACGCGGATCTGGTGGGTGCGGCCCGTCTCCAGACGGCAGCGCACATGGGTGACGCCGTTATACCGGGCGATGACCTCCCAATGGGTCACGGCGCGGCGGCCATTGCGGGTGTTGACGGCCATCTTCTTCCGGTCGGTGGGATGGCGGCCGATGGGTGCGTCCACAGTGCCGCTGTCCTGCCGGAGATTGCCCATCACCAGACACTCGTAGGTGCGGGCCAGGGTGTGGTCGCTGAGCTGGGCGCTGAGGGCCAGGTGGGCGGCGTCGTTCTTGGCGGCGATGATCAGGCCGCTGGTGTCCCGGTCGATGCGGTGGACGATGCCGGGGCGCTTTTCGCCGCCGATGCCGGACAGGGAGTCGCCGCAGTGGTGCAGCAGGGCGTTGACCAGCGTGCCGTCGGGATGGCCCGGCGCGGGATGCACCACCAGCCCCACAGGCTTGTTCACCACGATCACGTCCTCGTCCTCGTACACCACGTCCAGGGGGATGTCCTGGGCCTCCACGGCGGTGTCCTCCGCCTCGGGCCGGGTGACGGACACCGTCTCCTCGCCGGTCAGGCGATAGTTCTTGGCGGCGGGCGCGCCATTCACCAGCACGTCGCCGCTCTCCAGCAGCCTGGCGGCGGCGCTGCGGGTCAGGCCCTCCACACGGGCGGCCAGCCACGCGTCAATGCGGGCGTTCCGGTCTTCACTTGTCGCCGTCAGCGTCAGATGCATCGTTCTTCTTCCTTGCGTCGTATTTTTCGTAGAACCACAGGTAGTACACCGCGCCCAGGATCACGCCCACCACCACGAAGCAGTCGGCCAG
>CAKTZN010000294.1 GCA_934635545.1 uncultured Oscillospiraceae bacterium
ACGTACAGCACCGCACCCAGCAGGGAGATCAGCAGGCACACCGGGTGCATCAGCACCATGGAGAACACCAGCACCAGGGCAAAGAACAGAAAATTCACCGCCGGATGATAGCGGGAAAAGGGATCGGACATAGGTGCCGGGCCTCCTTTCATGGCAAGATAGACAGGAAACGGCCGTGGCAATGAAGCTTCATTGCCACGGCCGTTTTTCCGCGTCATTGGCTGTCCAGCATGCGGCGCACTGGGACAGCGTACAAGTTGAGCAGGTCTTCTGACTTACGCGTCACCGGCATCACACGCCTTCTCGGTGACCCGATGGCCGGCTTTCGCCTGTGTGATGCCCACGCGATCACAGCGGCGGCACCGTTCGGGATTCGCACCCGATTTCCTATTCTCCCCGCCGCCCTTCACGGAGGGCGGGGCACTCGACAGGATTTGATTCTACCGCCATTATAGGCAATCCCCCGCTGTTTGTCAAATGGTTTATCCTGCCTTACAGATCCAGCTTCAGGTCGCCGTCCTTGATCCAGCCCCACTTCCGCAGGGGGATGGCGAACAGCCACGTCAGCACGGCGGGCAGCACGAAGGAGATCAGGATCAGGCCCAGCCAGTCAAAGCCGGTGATGGCGGCCTTGGCGCCGCTGGCGATGTCATTGAGCCAGCCAGTGTATACGCCGATCTGTCCCACGAAGCCGCAGGTGCCCATGCCGGAGGACACCGCCGCGCCGTTCATCTGCAGCTTGAACAGGCAGGTGGCGATGGGGCCGGTGACGGCGGAGGCCAGCGTGGGCGGGATCCAGATGCGGACATTGCGGACGATGTTGCCCATCTGCAGCATGCTGGTGCCGATGCCCTGAGCCACCAGACCGCCCCAGCGGTTTTCCCGGAAGCTCATAACGGCGAAGCCCACCATCTGGGCGCAGCAGCCCGCCACGGCGGCACCGCCCGCAAGACCCGTCAGGCCCAGGGAAGCGCAGATGGCGGCGGAGGAGATGGGCAGCGTCAGCGCCACGCCGATGATGACGGACACCAGAATGCCCATGAAGAAGGGCTGCAGCTCGGTGGCCCACATGATGGCCTTGCCCACGGAGATGGCCGCCGCGCCGATGGGCCGCGCCACCAGCGCCGCAAAGCCGATACCTGCCAGAATGGTGACGATGGGCGTCACCAGAATGTCGATCTTGGTCTCCTTGCTGACGGCCTTGCCCACCTCGGCGGCCAGAATGGCCACGAAGAACACGGCCAACGGGCCGCCCGCGCCGCCCAGCACATTGGTGGCAAAGCCCACGGTGATCAGGGAGAACAGCACCAGCGGGGGTGCCTGCAAGGCGTTACCGATGGCCACGGCCATGGCGGGGCCCACCATCAGGGAGCACAGCCCGCCGATGGTGTAGCTGAGTACCACATCACCCTTGGTGATGGTCAAAAACGCATTGGTCAGAAAGCCGATGCCGAACTGCTTGCCGATGGTGTCCAGAATGGTGCCCACCAGCAGCGTGCAGAACAGGCCCTGCGCCATGGCGGACATGGCGTCGATGAAATAGCGCTTGGCGGAGAAGGTGATGTTCTTCCGCGCCAGAAATGCCCGGACTTTTTCCATAGTATGTACCTCATAATCCCGAAAAATCAAATGGAGCAGACAGGTGTCAAGACACATGTCCACTCCATTATAAACAACTTGCGGGATTTGTCAATAGCGGTGTTTGCTTCAGTCGGCGTCGTACAGCATGCCCATGCCGGCCAGGGTGGCCTTCAGGTGGGTGAACACCGCCTCGCTGGGGCAGGAGAGGGTGTGCAGATGCACACCGCCGGTCAGGGCGCTGATGGGCTGGGCGTGGGAGTCCGCCATCCGCTGGACGAACTGCTCTACATCATATCGGCTGGACAGGGCCAGCGGCGCGGTCAACTGCCCGTACACCGGGTGCTCCACGATCACGTCCAGCACCGTGCAGCCGCAGTCCACCATGGCAAACAGCTCCCGCTGGGTATCCGCGCCGCTGTGGTGACAGGCGATGGTGCGGCGCAGGCCCGTCTCGGCGGGGATCATGTATCCCCGGGGCGTGGCGGTGATGCTGTGACCCTCGGCCCGCAGCAGGGCGATATCGCCCACCACCACCTGCCGGGTGACGGAAAACCGCTGGGCCAGCGCGGTGGCGCTGAT
>CAKTZN010000295.1 GCA_934635545.1 uncultured Oscillospiraceae bacterium
TGTGTGACCTTCAGCAGCACAAAGCCGATGACCAGACCCATGGCGGCCTGCACCAGATTGCCGGGGATGCTGGCGGCGGCGCCGATGCCCTTGCCCAGCAGCAGACCGGCATAGCCGAAGTAGCCCACCACCATGATGATCTCGCCCACCACGCCGCTGACGATAGCGGCCACGTTGGTGCGGCCCATGGCGTTGAAGATGAGGGCGGCCACCAGGGCGTCAAGGCCCTTGATGATAAAGGTGCCGGGGGCGTAGTAGCCATAGCCGGACAGCAGGTCGGTCAGCATGGAGCCGATACCGGCGGCGGCACCGCCGTACCACGGGCCCAGCAGCCAGCCGGACAGCAGCACGAAGCAGTCGCCCAGGTTCACATAGCCGTTCATGGGGGAGGGGATCTGGATCACCATGGTGGCCACATAGGTCAAAGCGGCCATCAGAGCGCTGACCACCAGTTTACGAATTTTTTTATCAGACATTGTCATTGCCTCCTTGCATTTCTTGCTGGAGTGTATTATAGTATTCTTTGGTATTATTAAAATATCCAAAATGAGACAAAATGTGCATACCAGATGGAGGGCGAGGACATGCTGACCTACACCTTTGAAAAACGCGGCGGCGTGAGCTTATACGAGCAGCTCTACCGCCACATCAAGAGCGACATCCTGTCCGGCGTGCTGGCGGCGGGGGAGAAGCTGCCCAGCAAGCGGGCGCTGGCGGCCCATCTGGAGGTCAGCGTCATCACGGTGAAGAACGCCTATGAGCAGCTCATTGCCGAGGGGTACATCTGCGGCGTGGAGAAGCGGGGCTACTACGTCATGCGCATCGACCAGCCGTTGACCGCCGCGCCGCCGCACATGGCGGAGACCATCGACGAGCCGCCGGAGCGCCAGTGGTTCATGGATTTCGTCACCAACTCCACCGCCGCCGAGTACTTCCCCTTTGCCACCTGGACGAAGCTGCTGCGGCAGACCATCCTGGAGCAGGACACCCGGCTGCTGCGGCCCACGCCCTCCACCGGCGCGCTGGAGCTGCGGCAGGCCATCGCGGACTATCTGCACCAGTTCCGGGGTATGACGGTGTCGCCCCGGCAGATCATCGTGGGGGCCGGGACGGAGACGCTGTACACGCTGCTGATCCAGCTACTGGGCCGGGAGAAGTGCTACGCCGTGGAGGATCCGGGGTACAGCAAGATCGGCAGCATCTACCGCAGCAACCAGGTGAAGCTGCGGCATGTGGCCCTGGACGAGAGCGGGCTGTCCTATGAGGCGCTGCGGCAGACCGACGCCGACGTGGTGCATATCTCCCCCAGCCACCACTATCCCACCGGCATCGTCATGCCCATCGCCCGCCGCCATGAGCTGCTGCGCTGGGCCGACGAGGGGGCGGGGCGGTACATTCTGGAGGACGACTACGACAGCGAGTTCCGGTTCGTGGGGCGGCCCATCCCCACCCTGTTCTCCGACGACGAGCACCAGCACGTCATCTATCTGAACACCTTCTCCAAAACCATCGCGCCGTCTATCCGCATCAGCTACATGCTGCTGCCGCCCCGTCTGCTGGAGGACTATCGGGAGAAGCTGGGGTTCTACTCCTGCACGGTGTCCAGCTTCGAGCAGTACACCCTGGCGGAGTTCCTGTCCCGGGGCCACTATGAGCAGCATCTGAACCGGATGCGCAAGCGCTATCACCAGAAGCGGGACGCGGTCATTGACTGCATTCTGTCCGGGCCGCTGGCGGGCCGGGCGGAGATCATGGAGCAGGACGCGGGACTGCACTTTCTGGTGCGGCTGGACACGGCGCTGCCGGACGAGACGCTGCGGCAGCGGGCGGCGGAGCGGGGCTTGCGGCTGGCGCTGCTGTCGGACTACTACCGCCATGGCGGGGAGGCGCCCCACCATGTGCTGGTGGTGAACTATTCCGGTATCGAATTGGAAAAACTGCCCCAGGCGCTGGCGCGTCTGGCGGAGATCATCAAGGAGTGATAGTATGTACGACGAACTGACGAAGCAGGACATTCAGAAGATGCAGGAGGAGATCGACTATCGGGTGCAGGAGCTGCGGCCCAAGCTGATCGAGGACGTGCAGACGGCGCGGGCCTTCGGCGATCTCAGCGAGAATTTTGAGTATAAGTGCGCCAAGCAGGAGAAGAACCGCAACGA
>CAKTZN010000296.1 GCA_934635545.1 uncultured Oscillospiraceae bacterium
ATGGCTCCCATGACGAGGTGATCTCCTGCACCAACTGCGGCAAAGAGCTGTCCCGCAAGACCGTCACCGATCCGGCCACCGGCCACAAGTGGGACGAGGGCAAGGTCACCACCCCCTCCACCACGACCAGCGAGGGCACCCGGACCTTCACCTGCACCGTGTGCCAGACGACCAGGACTGAGTCCATCCCCAAGCTCCCCACCCGTCCCAGCGATCCCGTCAAGCCCAGCGTCCCCGCCGTCAAGCCCGTCCAGTCCCAGAAGACCGGCGACGCGGGCATCGCGCTGTACGCGGGACTGAGCCTGCTGTCCCTGACGGGCGGCGCGCTGGTGCTCGGCAAAAAGCGGAGGGACGACTGAGACCCCGACAGCTCCTTCCGGACGGTCCGCCGGTTTCGTAAGCCGGTACGCCGCATGGACGCGTTTCCTGTTGACAATTCGCGGGATCAGCGTTACCATAGGGCCCATACCCAACCGCACATTTGGGAGAAAGGAGTCTTCCGCATGAAAATTACTGTGATCGGCAGCCACCTGTGCCCGGATACCCTGTACGCGCTGAACCGCCTCAGCGAGGCGAAGGCGGAGATCGACTTCAAGAACCTGTCCGCCAGTCTGGCGGATCTGAAGGTCTATCTGTCCCTGCGGCAGGACAGCCCCGCTTACGCCGACATCCGGGAAAACGGCGGCATTGGCATCCCCTGCTTCATTCTGGAGGACGGCACCGTCACCCGTGACCTGGACGTGGTCCTGAAGTGACCGGCGGATATTCCGGGATCAAATTCAAAAATCCCTCTTGACAAGTAACCGCTCGGTAACTATAATAGCTGTTACCGAGCGGTTACTACCATGAGAAGTCCCACGGAAAACGTAGCAAAACTTCATCACGGAAAAGAAGCCAGACGCTAAGACGCAGTGCGGATCGCAGAGAGGATCACGCGCCGCGTCTTACTTTTTCGGGGAAAGGAATATCCTATATGAACGCGATCATTTACACCACCAATACCGGCAGCACGCGGCACTATGCCCGGCTGCTGGGCCACGAGACCGGACTGCCGGTCTACGCCCTTGCCGAGGCGAAAAAGGCCGTACTGGACTGGTACGGCACATGGAAATAAAGTAGAAAAAAAGAAAGGAATATGACTATGAAATACAAAATCATCGCCGCCCTGCTGGCGGCACTGCTGATGCTCACGCTTACCGCCTGCGGCAGTACGCCTGCCCCGGCCGCTCCGGCGCAGGAGGATGTGCCCGGCCAGCAGACGGACGCTTCCGCCGGTGCGGACACACCGGCGGAAGATGCCGCCGGGGATGCGGATACCGCCGGCGATGAGGATGCCTGGAAGGTGGAATTCGAAAAGAGCCTGCTGGACAACTACAACGTCACGCCGGATCACTATGAGGAGCTGGAGGGCGGCGTCTATCAGGTCTATGTGGAGATGGACGGGAAGGTCATCCCCTTCGTCGTGGTGGATCCCGCCACCGGCGACTATCACGGATAACAGAAGGCGGACAAACGTCCGCCTTCTGTCGTATCCTCCCTATGCCCGCGTATCACGCGGCGCTTGACCGGAAACAAGCCGCCTTACTGGTCGCCGTTGGCCGCCACCCACGTCCGCACATAGTCCACGAAAAGCCGCGTGGAGTTGGACAGGGCCTTTTCGTCCTTCACGCCGATGCCGATGGTGCGGTGGAAGGTCATGGGCGGGCGGCAGGCGGTGACAGGCGCGGGACTGTGGCGCACCATCAGCTCCGGCAGAAGGCTGATGCCCAGCCCCTCCGACACCATGGACAGGATCGTCCGATCCTCCCGGGCCACATACTTCACGTTGGGCCGGATGCCCATCTCGTCAAAGGCCGCCATGATCTCATAGTCGTCCCCCTCCTCCAGTTGGATGAAGGGCTCCGATGCCAGCAGCTCCTTGGGAAAGGGATCACTGTGGGCGTAAGGGTGGTCACAGGGCACGATGACCTGCAATTCATCCCGGTGCAGGGCGTAGGTCTGCAAGCGCTTCACCGACGGCAGCCGCAGGAAGCCGCAATCCACCGCGCCGGTGACGATCCAGTTCTCGATCTGGTCATAGAAGTCGCCGGTGACCACCTCGAACTCGATGTTGGGGTACAGCTTGCCGAAGCTCTTCAAAATGCGGGGC
>CAKTZN010000297.1 GCA_934635545.1 uncultured Oscillospiraceae bacterium
CAGGCCAGTCGCCGATGGGCTTCAGCACGCCGGTGAAGAACCGCAGCGTGGCGGGCTCATGGACGAACCGCAGTCCGCCCACCAGATCACGGTGGTCAAACAGCCACTTCACCCGGTCGATGACGTACTCCGTCTGGGACAGGGTGAATACCCGGCGGGGGAAGGCCAGCCGCAGCAGCTCCATGCTGGCGATGCGCTCGGTGCCGTCCGGCTCACGCTCCTCGGAGAGGGTGCCGCGCTCCATGCCTCGGATACCGCCGCAGATGTACAGGGCGCAGGACAGGGCACAGGCGGAGTACTGACTCTGGGGCACATGGGGCAGGAATTCCTTCACGTCGATGTGGGCGCCCAGACCGCCGCCGGGGGTGATCACCGGCACGCCGTACTCGTCCAGCCGCTTCACGCAGTAGTCGATGAACTGGGGCCCCTGGGAGATCACGTCCATGTCCATGGTCTCCTCAAAGCCCACCGTCATGGCCTCCATCTCCTTTACGGACATGCCGCCGTAGGTGAGGAACCCCTCGAACATGGGGATCAGATCCTCCATGGAGTGGAACAGCTCCTCGTCCCGTACCAGGATGGCGCCGCCCCGGGCAAAGCCGAACTTCCGGGCGGAGAAGTAGATGATGTCGAACAGATCCGCGATCATGCGGGTGATCTCACGGATGGACTTGTCCTGCATCCCGTTTTCGCGGGTCTTGATGAAATACAGGTTGTCCTGCAGAAGGGAGGCGTCCAGCACCGTCAGCAGGCTGTGACGATGGCAGATGGCGGTGGCGGCCTTCATGTTGGCGTAGGAGATGGGCTGGCCGCCGATCAGGTTGGTGCCGGCCTCCAGCCGGACGAAGGGGATGTTCTCCGGCGTCTCCCGCTGGATGCAGGCGGCCAGGGCGTCCAGGTCGATGTCGCCCTTGAAGGGCAGGTCGCTGTGGCTCTCCAGGCCCTCCTTCTTCACCAGCTCCTCCACGCGGCCGCCCAGACGGGTGATGTGGGCCTTGGCGGTGGTGAAGTGGTAGTTCATGATGACGCAGTTGCCGGGCTTGACGAACCGGGTGGCCAGGATATTCTCGCAGGCGCGGCCCTGGTGGGCGGGCAGGCAGTGCTCGATGCCGAACAGCTCCTGCAATTTCGCCTGCATCTTGTAGAAGGTCTCCGACCCGGCGTAGGCGTCGTCGGCCATCAGCATGGCGGCTTGCTGCCGGTCGGACATGGCGTTGACGCCGGAGTCCGTCAGCATATCCAGAAAGATGTCCTTGTTATGGAGCTGGAAGGTGTTGAACCCGGCGTCCTGCATCCGCTGCAGCCGCTGCTCCGTGGGCAGCAGTTGAAGCTGCTGGACGATCTTTACCTTGTGCATCTCCATAGGGATGGGTTCGTGCTTGTAAAATGTAATGGCGGGCATAATGCGCTCCTCCTTGAAATTCAAAATCATTTGTGCTGTGCAATGGCCGTCACAGCCCGGCGTTTTCCTCGGTGCTTATTGATGATCCCGCCGCCGCGGGTATCGCCGTGTGTGGATGTATGCTGTCATATGTCTCGCTCCTTCGCGTGATCTGCAATAAAAAAACGCCCTCCATGTCCCAAAAGGACACAGAGGACGAGTCAAACCCGTGGTACCACCTCAGTTTACCGCTTGCGCGGCCTCATAGGATACGATCATATCCGCAGCGCGATATCGGGCGCACCCGGCGCCGCCTACCACTCGTCAGGAGCTTCGGGGCGCGGCTCAGGACGGTAATTGGGACGCTGTATCTCCGCGGTCTTGCACCACCGGCCGCTCTCTGAAGAAGATGATCACAGTGTCTTACTGGATGTCCATCATCGCTGTTGAACTTTGTTGCGGATACTTTACTACTTTGTGGGGCGAAAGTAAATAGGGAGAATCCACAAGATGCGGCGGAAAACGGGATGGGCACTTGTGCAAAACAGAAGGGGAGGTTAATTCTTAACATAAGTGATGCTTATGAATCACAGAGTGCTATCAAACATGGAAAAACGGGGCAGAAAAGCGTTGACAACCCTGGAAAGATGTGGTAATCTAACCTAGCTGTCCGCGAGAGACAGCAATCCGGTCGAAATCGAGACAACGAAAAACATCGAAAAAAGATGAAAAAAGTAGTTGACAAGATGGCTGACATGTGAT
>CAKTZN010000298.1 GCA_934635545.1 uncultured Oscillospiraceae bacterium
GGATATGACAAAAAGTATTCGGATATGACATGAGGTGACTCTATGACATATTTTTCTTCCTTCCTGCTGGGCCTGGTGCAGGGCCTTGCGGAGTTCCTGCCCATCTCCAGCTCCGGCCATCTGGCCATCGCCCAGAATCTGCTGAACATCAAAACCGAGGTGCCGGAGTTTTTTGACGTGCTGCTGCATCTGGGCACGCTGGTGGCGGTGTTCGTGGCCTATTGGCGGGACATCTGCGACATGGTGATGGAGCTGATCCACGGCGTCAGCGATCTGGCCCACGGCACCACGCCCAAGCAGGTGCCGCCCGCCCGGCGGCTGATCCTGCTGATCATCGTCGGCACCCTGCCGCTGTTTGCCGTCCTGCCCATCCATAAGAAGGTGCAGGCCCTCAGCAACAACATGATCTTCATCGGCGCGGCGCTGGTGGTGACGGGCTTTCTGCTGTTCGCCTGCGACCTGGTGCGCAAGGGCCGCAAGACCGAGCGCAGCGCCACGCTGGTGGATGTGCTGGTGGTGGGTGTTGGCCAGGCCATCGCCACCATGCCCGGCATCTCCCGCTCCGGCATGACCATCACCACCGGCTGCTTCATGGGCTTCGAGCGGAAGTTTGCCGTGCGCTTCTCCTTCCTGCTGTCCATCCCCGCCGTGCTGGGCGCCAATATCCTCAGTCTGAAGGACGCCATCGAGGCCGGGATCGTCTGGGCGGAGGTGTCCATGTATCTGGTGGGCGTGGTCACCGCCGCGGTGGTGGGCTATGCCTGCATCCGGCTGCTGCGCCTGGTGGCGGAGAAGGGCCGCTTCGGCGCGTTTGCGTATTACTGCTGGGCGGCGGGTCTGCTGACACTGCTGCTCAACGCCATCAAGTGAGGTAAGCTATGGCGAATTCACCCAAGAAAAAAACCACATCCTCCTCCGCCAAAAGCGGCGGAAAGGGAAAGAACACGGCCAAGCGCCGCAGCGCGCCGCCGCCTCCCGCCTATAACGCCCAGGCCCGGATCATCGGCGGCATCGTGTGCCTGCTGCTGGCGCTGTGCGTGCTGGTGACATACTTCAATGTGGATGCCATTCTGCTGACGTTTCTGGCAAACGTCCTGAAGGGCTGCGTGGGCTATGGCTACTGGCTGGCGGCCCCGGCGCTGCTGTACGCCGGGATCCTGCTGGTGAACCACAAGGGCCGCCCGGTGAAGCTGCGGCTGGTCTGCACGCTGCTGCTGCCGGTGCTGGTGGGCATGGTGCTGCACCTGCTGCTGGCCCGGGGCCCCTACGGATTCGATCTGGAGCATATCAAGCCCATGTGGAAGGACGGCCAGTCGCTGCTGTGCGGCGGCGTGGTGTCCGGCTCACTGGCGGTAGGCATGGAGGCCCTGCTCAGCCGTGTGGTGTCGCTGATCCTGACCATCCTGCTGACGCTGCTGGCGGTGCTGGGCGCTTTGCAGGTAAAGCCTGCCGAGCTGATCGCCGAGATGAAGCGCCGGGCCGAGGAGCGTGCCCAGTGGGACGAGGAAGAGGACGACTATTACGAGGACGAAGTCCCCGTAAAACCTGTAAAGGCAGAACCCGTTACACCACCCACCCGGAAGCGGCGGCCCAATATCGACATCCCGCTGGACGACGAGACGGCGGAGCCCAGCCGCGAGGCCGCGGCGCTGAAGTCCTCCGGCGGCAGCCTGTTCCGGGGCCGCACCGGCGACGTGAAGACCCCGGCGGAGCTGCTGGATCCCACGCTGGCCGCCCCGGCGGCGGAAGCGCCTGCGCCCGCCGCGCCCCAGCCGGAGCCTGAACCGGCCCCGGCACCGGTTCCTGTGAAGGAGCCCATGACGGAGAAGCAGCGGAAGGAGGCCGTCCGCGCGGAGGTGGAGACCGCCACCGCCGAGGTCAGCGAGGCCATCGAGAAGGAGCTGGCCGAGGGGGAGGAGGCCTACCGCTATCCCCCCATCACGCTGCTGGACGAGAACACCGACGACAACCATCAGGAGGTGGGCGCGGAGCTGCGGCTGAATTCCCAGCGGCTGGCGTCGGCCCTGGCCTCCTTCGGCGTGGACGCCCATCCCGGCGAGGTGGTCCACGGCCCCAGCGTCACCCGCTATGAGTTCACCCTGGATCAGGGCGTGAAGCTCAGCAAGCTCACCAACCTCAG
>CAKTZN010000299.1 GCA_934635545.1 uncultured Oscillospiraceae bacterium
TGGGAGTGCCACTGCGGCAAGTATAAGAAGATCCGCTACAAGGGCAAGATCTGCGACCGCTGCGGCGTGGAAGTCACCCGCGCCAAGGTGCGCCGTGAGCGCATGGGTCATATTGAGCTGGCTACGCCGGTCAGCCATATCTGGTATTTCAAGGGCATCCCCTCCCGCATGGGTCTGCTGCTGGACATCAGCCCCCGTATTCTGGAGAAGGTGCTGTACTTCGCCGCCTATATCGTCACAGATCCCGGTGAGACGCCCCTGATGAAGAACCAGATCCTGTCTGAAAAGGAATACCGCGATTTCCGCGAAAAATACGAGGATGACTTCCACGCCGGCATGGGCGCCGAAGCCGTCAAGGAGCTGCTGCAGCAGATCGATCTGGAGCAGCTGAGCGAGCAGCTCCACGCCGAGCTGAAGACCACCTCCGGCCAGAAGAAAGCTCGGGTGGTGAAGCGTCTGGAGGTAGTGGACGCTTTCCGCCTCAGCGGCAACAAGCCCGAGTGGATGGTCATCGATGTGCTGCCCGTGATCCCGCCTGAGCTGCGTCCCATGGTGCAGCTGGACGGCGGCCGCTTCGCCACCTCCGACCTGAATGACCTGTACCGCCGGGTCATCAACCGCAACAACCGTCTGAAGCGCCTGATGGAGCTGAATGCACCCGACATCATCGTGCGCAATGAAAAGCGTATGCTGCAGGAGGCGGTGGACGCCCTCATCGACAACGGCCGCCGCGGACGTCCCGTCACCGGCGCCAACAACCGTGCTCTCAAGTCCCTCAGCGATATGCTGAAGGGCAAGCAGGGACGTTTCCGCCAGAACCTGCTGGGCAAGCGCGTGGACTACTCCGGCCGCTCCGTTATCTGCGTCGGCCCCGAACTGAAGATCTACCAGTGCGGCGTGCCCAAGGAGATGGCCGTGGAGCTGTTCCGCCCCTTCATTATGAAGAAGCTGGTGGAGGACGGCAGCGCCAACAACATCAAGTCCGCCAAGAAGATGGTGGACAAGGGCCGCACCGAGGTGTGGGACGCGCTGGATGAGATCATCAAGGATCATCCCGTCATGCTCAACCGCGCACCTACCCTGCACCGTCTGGGCATCCAGGCCTTTGAGCCGGTGCTGGTGGAGGGCCGCGCCCTGAAGCTGCACCCCCTGAACTGCACGGCCTTCAACGCCGACTTCGACGGCGACCAGATGGCCATTCACGTCCCCCTGTCCGCCGAGGCACAGGCGGAGGCACGTCTGCTGATGCTCTCTGCCAACAACCTGCTGCGTCCCCAGGACGGCGGTCCTGTCACCGTGCCTACCCAGGATATGGTGCTGGGCTCCTACTACCTGACCTTTGAGCGCTTCGAGAATGGCGTCAGCCAGATGGACAACGATAAGTACTGGCCCGCCGGTATCGACTTTGCGCTGGCCGGCAAGACCTACGACGAGCTGACCGACGAGGAGCGCGCCAATGTCCATCTGAACATCTACCGCGATGAGGACGAGGTGCTGATGGCCTACAACGAGCACGTTATCGGTATCCACCAGCCCGTCTGGGTGCGTGTGGAGAAGGAATTCAACGGCGAGAAGCTGAGCCATGTGGTACGCGCCACCGCCGGACGGATCATCTTCAACCGCAACGTGCCGCAGACGCTGGGCTTCGTCAAGCGTCTGGATGACAATGGCCAGCCTACCGACAAGTTCTTTGACTACGAGATCACCGAGACCTGCGGCAAGAAGCAGCTGGGCAAGATCGTGGATCGTACCATCAAGCAGTTCGGCTTCACCATCGCTGCCGAGGTACTGGACAACATTAAGGCCACCGGCTACAAGTACTCCACCCGCGGCTCCATCACCATCTCCATCGCGGACATGGTGGTGCCTGCCAAGAAGTACGAGCTGATCCGCGAGACCGAGGAGCGCGTGCTGGACATCGAGGATCAGTTCAACATGGGCTTCATCACCGACGACGAGCGCTATAAGCTGGTGGTGCGTGAGTGGGAAAAGACCACCAACGACGTTACCGACGCCCTGACCGCCAACATGAACAAGTACAACCCCATCTTCATGATGGCAGACTCCGGCGCCCGTGGCTCCATGAAGCAGATCCGTCAGCTGACCGGTATGCGCGGCCTGATGGCCAACACCGCCGG
>CAKTZN010000300.1 GCA_934635545.1 uncultured Oscillospiraceae bacterium
TTGGTGACCACCACGCCCAGCGCCTTGAAGGCGATGTTCCAGATGGCGAAGCACACGGCGTTGCCCATCACGCCCAGGAACAGCCAACTGACCAGCACCTTCACATCGGTGAACAGCGGCGTCAGGACGGGCATGCCGTCGGTCAGCAGCATCAGGGGCACGGCGGTGAGGAACGCCCACAGGAACACCCGGCGGGTGACGATGAAGTTATCGTACTGCTCGGTATACTTCTTGATGAGGATGGAGTACACCGCCCACATCAGCGCCGCCGCCAGGGCCAGCAGATCGCCCACCGGGCTGAGGTGGAAGGAGAGCTGGCCGTTGAGCACCACCAGCACCACGCCGGCGATGGCGATGACCGCGCCGATGTACACATACTTGCCCAGACGCTCGTTGCCGCGGCTGAAGAGCTGGGCCAGCAGCACCGTCAGGATGGGGCTCAGCGCCACCAGGATGCTGACGTTGGCGGCGTAGGTGTGATCCAGCGCCGTATTCTGCAGATAGAAGTAAAAGCTGCCGCCGGTGATGCCGATGAGGATGAACATCAGCTCATCCTTCCAGGGCAGCTTCATGGTCCGGGGCCGCAGGATCCACAGCGTGATATACGCCAGGCCCATCCGCAGAGGGATGATCTGGATGGGGGTGAAGTACACCAGCAGATTCTTGGTCAGCACAAAGCAGCTACCCCATACCAATATGGTGATGATGGCGAAGATGTGGCCCATCACTTTTGACTTTTCCATGGGAAACGCCTCCTGAGATATTTTTTCACAACATTTTTATTATAAAGGAGACGCTGCCCGAAATCCAGAGGAAAATGCAAGTTTCCCCAAAATTTTTCGCCGCAAAAGGCGGTTGCCCTTTCCGGGGAAACGTGGTATCATGATGACGGAACAATTTCCGCGAGGAGGAAAACAACTATGCAGCATGCGACACTGGTGATCATGGCGGCCGGTATGGGCTCCCGCTACGGCGGCAACAAACAGGTGGACGGCGTGGGGCCTCACGGCGAGATCCTGATGAACTACGGCATCTATGACGCGGCACGGGCCGGTTTTGACAAGGTGGTGTTCGTCATCAAGCCGGAGATCCGGGACCTGATCCACCGTCTGGCAGGCGACGCGCTGGAGACACTCCACACCCCCGACGGCCGCAAGGTGGAATTCTGCTATGCTGAGCAGACCTTCGACTCCGTGCCGGACTTCTATCACATCCCGGAGGAGCGCACCAAGCCCTTCGGCACGGCCCACGCGGTGCTGTGTACCCGGGACTATGTCCACGAGCCCTTCTGCGTCATCAACGCCGACGACTATTACGGCGTGGACGCCTACCGCACCATGTACGAGGCGCTTCAGACCCTGCCGGAGCGGGGCAAGGCCGTCATGGTGGGCTATCTTCTGAAAAATACCGTCAGCAAGTACGGCACCGTCACCCGGGGCGTATGCCACACGGCGGACGGCAAGCTGACCGATATCCACGAGACCATGAAGATCCAGCAGTTCCCCGACGGCAGCATCGCCGACATGGCGGACGGCGTCCGCCGCGACCTGGACGGCGACAGCGTGGTGTCCATGAACTTCTGGGGCTTCTCCCCCGCCATCTACGAGGACATGGAGCAGTACTTCCACGATTTTCTCCGTCATGTGGGGGACGACATCAAGGCCGAGTGCCTGCTGCCCGCCATGGTGGGCGACCTGATGGACAAGGGCCGGCTGACGGTCTCGGTGCTGCACTCCGCCGACCAGTGGTTCGGCATGACCTATCACGAGGACCGGCCCCGTGTGGCGGCGGCTTTGCGGAAGCTCCACGACGAGGGCGTGTATCCCGACAAGCTGGCGTAAAACGGCGGGCTTTGACAGAACATTCGTAGGGGCCGATGCCCACATCGGCCCGTTTGGGAATGCTGTGGCCACTGTTAGGGGCGGACAGAGTCGTCCGCCCCTACGAACGTTTTTCGGTGGTTTGTGCGCAGGGGCCGATGCCCACATCGGCCCTGTCGGAAGTGCTGTGGCCATCGTTAAGGGCGGACAGAGTCGTCCGCCCCTACGGACGGTTTCTGGCGGTCGCTGCGTAGGGGCCGATGCCCACATCGGCCCTATCGGAAATGCTGTGGCCATCGTTAGGGCGGACAGGGT
>CAKTZN010000301.1 GCA_934635545.1 uncultured Oscillospiraceae bacterium
TAGCCCACCAGCTTCGTCATGTCGATGCTGGGATAGCGCAGCACCGGGAAGGGATAGGCGCTGTCGTCGGCGTCGGGATAGTAGGGCGTCACCACCGTGGCGTCGCCATAGTCCCGCTGGATCACGGAGGCATAGTTGGTGACCGCGTTGGCCACGCCGTCGATCACCGGCGGGAAGGAATCGTTGATGAGACAGATGCTGCGTTTTTCGGCCATAAGAGCGGCTCCTTTCCGTTATCGTTTCAGATGGGTCTATTATACCGTATCCTTCCCGGCGGCGCAACCGGCAAGGTGTGGTGGTTTTTCATTGTATTCCCCGGCGAAAACTGGTATAATGAAAGAAAAAGCCACAGGAAGGAGGCAGCGGTATGGCGGATCTGGGCACCAACGTGCGGTACATCAAGGGCATCGGCGAGACGCGGGCCAAGGCACTGGAAAAGCTGGGGATCACCACGCTGCGGGAGCTGATCGGCTTCTTCCCCCGGCGGTATGAGGACCGCAGCGTCATCTATCCCATCCGGGAGCTTCCCGTGGGGGAGACGGCCTGCTGCCAGGCCATGATCGCCGCCGCGCCCACCAGCCACCGCATCCCCGGCGGGCGCACGGTGGTGAAGGTGCGGGCGGTGGACGACACCGGGGTGCTGGACGTGACGTTCTTCAACCAGGCCTATCGCCAGCAGAGCCTTCACGCCGGGGACAGCTTCGTGTTCTGCGGCAAGGTGGAGGGCAACCTGCTGCGGCGGCAGATGGTGAATCCCCTGATGGAGCCGTCGGGCCAGCACCAGTTGACGGGCCGGATCATGCCGGTGTATCCGCTGACCAAGGGCGTCAGCCAGCTTCTGCTGCAAAAGGCCATACGGCAGGGGCTGGACGCGTGCCGTGAGCTGCTGCCGGACGTGCTGCCGGATCAGGTGCGCATGGCCCATCAGCTATGTTATGTCAACTACGCCTATGAGAACATCCACTTCCCCGCCAGCTTTGAGGCGCTGGGCCAGGCCCACCGGCGGCTGGTGTTCGAAGAGCTGTTTCTGGTGACCTGCGGGCTGCATCTGCTGCGCTCCCGGCGGGTGGATGTGGCGGGGCCGGTGTGCCGCGCCGCGGACATGCAGCCCTTCTATGACGCCCTCCCCTTCCCGCTGACGAGCGCCCAGAGGAAGGCCATCGGCGACGCGGTGGCCGACATGACGTCGGCCCGACCCATGAACCGGCTGTGCCAGGGCGACGTGGGCAGCGGCAAGACCATGGTGGCCGCCGCCTGCGTGTGGTTCGCCGCCCAGAGCGGCTGGCAGTCGGCCCTGATGGCCCCCACGGAGATACTGGCCCGGCAGCACTATGAAAATCTCGCCCCTCTCTTCGTCCGGTTCGGCATCTCCTGCGCGCTGCTGACCGGCTCCACAAAGGCGGGAGAGCGGCGGGCCATCCTGGAGGGGCTGTCTGACGGCAGCATCGGCCTGTGCATCGGCACCCACGCCCTGCTGACGGAGGATGTGCAGTATCAAAAGCTGGGCCTTGTCATCACCGACGAGCAGCACCGCTTCGGCGTGGCCCAGCGGTCGGCGCTGGGGCAGAAGGCGGAGAACCCCCACATGCTGGTGCTGTCCGCCACCCCCATCCCCCGGACGCTGGCGCTGATCATCTACGGTGATCTGGACGTGTCCATCATCAACGAGCTGCCCCCCGGCAGGCAGGAGGTGGATACCTTCGCCGTGGACGAGCGGTACCGTGCGCGGCTGAACGGCTTCATCCGCAAGCAGGTGGCCGAGGGGCATCAGGTGTTCATCGTGTGCCCGCTGGTGGGCGACGGTGACGACCTCCCCGACGAGCGGAAGGCCGTGACGGCCTATGCCAGGACCTTACAGGAGGAGACCTTCCCCGATCTGCGGATCGCGGTGCTGCACGGCAAGATGAAGGCCAAAGAGAAGGAGGCCGTTATGGCGGCCTTTGCCGCCGGAGAGACGGACATCCTGGTGTCCACCACGGTGGTGGAGGTGGGCGTGGATGTGCCCAACGCCACGCTGATGGTGGTGGAGAACGCCGAGCGCTTCGGCCTGAGCCAGCTCCACCAGCTTCGCGGCCGCGTGGGCCGGGGCAAGGCCAAGAGCTACTGCGTGCTGGTGGCCCAGGGCGGCGGC
>CAKTZN010000302.1 GCA_934635545.1 uncultured Oscillospiraceae bacterium
CTGGTGTACATGGGCGACGCCCGGTACAACATGGGCAACTCCCTGATGGTGGGCTGCGCCAAGATGGGCATGCACTTCGTGGCCTGCGCGCCGGAGAAGTACTTCCCCGACCAGGCGCTGATCGCCGAATGCCAGGCCATCGCCCTGGAGACCGGCGCCACGCTGTCCTTTATCACCGATCCCGCCAAGGCCGTGCAGAACGCCGACGTGATCTATACCGATGTGTGGGTCTCTATGGGTGAGCCTGTGGAGGTCTGGAAGGAGCGCATTGCTGACCTGGCCCCCTATCAGGTGAACGCCCAGCTCATGGCACAGGCCGGTGACAAGGCCGTGTTCATGCACTGCCTGCCCGCCTTCCACGACCACAAGACCACCGTGGGCAAGGAGATGGGCGAGGCCTTCGGCCGCGACGCCATGGAGGTCACCGACGAGGTGTTTGAGAGCCCCCAGTCCATCGTCTTTGACGAGGCGGAGAACCGCATGCACACCATCAAGGCGGTCATGGCCGCCACCCTGGCCGGCTGATCCGGCCCGCCCCGCGCCTTCCTGCGGGGCAACTGATATCGCCATCCTCTCATTTCCTTTCGTAGGAGGCCGCGGACGCATTGCGCGTCCGCGGTCTCCTCACTTTGTCAGAAAGCGGCGCGCAATGCTTCTGCGGTTTCCTCATATATAGGGGGCTTTCCGGGCGAAAAAGCCTTGCCCTATCGCGCCGGAGATGGTACAATAAAGAGAAGAAACAAGAAGGGGAGAGAGACATATGAGAAAATTAGACGGCAAAACGCTGCTTGAGCTGATCCTGCTGGTGGTGGCCATCATCTTCTGGGGCCTGCGCAAGGCCAACATCCTGTACATCCCCGGCCTGGCGGCCATCGCCCTGGCCATTGCCATGGGCCTGCTGGGCATGGGCTACATCGCCAACAAGCAGAAGACCCGCAAGCTGGCGGGCGTGCTGCTGCTGGCCTTCGCCCTGCTGCAGATCATCGTAGGTCTGATGGAGATCCGCGGTTTCGCCGCGTAAGGGCGCATACGGGCATGAAAAAGAACCGTTCCGGGTGGAACGGTTCTTTTTTGTTGACAAAATTCGGCACGTATGCTACGATTGTTCGTGCAAGGGTATTGCACTTAAAACAAAGCGGGGCGGTTGGCCCGGATCTCCTCCGAAAGGAGGTGATATCGTGCCTGTTACCATTACATTCCATCTGTTTGGACTTGTGTTCACTCTGAGGATAAAATGGGAAAACCGCCACCCTGGCCGGTGACGGTTTTCAGATCATAATCTAAAACTATTACCTTGACGGGCTAAACCGCTCTGCGGTGCAATACCCTTGCTTTTATTATACCTGTTTTCCGGCGGATGTCAACCGGTCCGGACAAAAAAGGATGGCCTTGCGGCCATCCTTTGCTTGTTTTGCGTATTTATGCCTGTTTACCACTCCAGGTTGTGCTCGGTCTCCTTGCTGAAGATGTGGGCCACGTTGCCGCCGAAGATCATGTTGACCTCGCTGCCCATGGGGAAGTGGGCGGCATTGCCGTTGGTGGGCACGATGACCACCACATCCTTGCCGTTGGTAGAGACGTGCAGGTGGACAGAGGAACCCATCAGTTCGCTGACATCCACCGTGCCCTTGACGCCGTCGGCACACAGCATGATATGATCGGGACGGACACCCAGCACCACATCCTGCTCCGGTACATTCTTGGCGGCCAGACGCGCCTGCTTGTCCTCTGCCAGTTCCACGGTGATGCCATCCAGTGTCACGGCGTATTTACCGTTCTGCTTGATGAGCCGTGCGTCGAACAGGTTCATCTGGGGCGTGCCGATGAAGCCGGCTACAAACAGATTGGCGGGATGGTCGAACACTTCCTGAGGCGTACCGATCTGCTGGATGAAACCGTCCTTCATGATGACGATGCGGTCGCCCAGCGTCATGGCCTCCGTCTGGTCATGGGTGACGTAGACAAAGGTGGTGTCGATGCGCTGGCGCAGCTTGATGATCTCGGCGCGCATCTGGTTACGGAGCTTGGCGTCCAGATTGGACAGCGGCTCGTCCATCAGGAACACGGCGGGGTCGCGGACGATGGCGCGGCCGATGGCCACACGCTG
>CAKTZN010000303.1 GCA_934635545.1 uncultured Oscillospiraceae bacterium
GCTTTCCTTCTCCTTGGCGGTGCGCTTGCGGTAGTTGTCGTACTCCGCGGCCAGACGCAGGTATTTGTCGTTGACGTCCGCCACCAGCTTGGCCAGACCCTCCATCTTCTCCATCTGCTCTTTCGTGACGGTGAAGGTCTCGGGGGCGGTCTCCTCAGCGGCGGCTTCCGTATTCGCTGTCTCCTCCGTTACGGGAGCGGTGTTCTCATTTTCCGGCTCCTGTGCGGGGATATCCTTTTTCTTCTTATCGCTCATTGTATCTCATTCTCCTTTGGGGGAAGTTGGTGCTTTCCGAACATACGGGTCAGGCTCTCGGCAAAGTAGCTGAGGCGGGCGGCCACAGTGGCGTAATCCATGCGGGTGGGGCCTACCACGCCCACAAGGCCCCGCATGCCGTCGCCGATGTCGTAGCTGGCCACCACCACGCTGCTCTCCTTCAGGGCATCGTTGACGTTCTCCGGCCCGATGAGGATCTGCATGGCGCTGCCGTCGGCGGGGACGGGAAGCTGCTCCTTGCTGTCCACCATAAAGTGCATCAGGTCGTGGGCCTTGTCGATGTCCCGGAACTCCGGGAACTTCAGCAGTTGGCTGGCGCCGTTGGTGAACACCTCGTGCTGCTGGCTCTCCTTCAGAAGCTCGGCGGCGTATTCCACCACCTGGTTCAGCAGCAGAAACCACTGGCCGCTGACCTGATCCGACAGGTTCATCAGGTGGGCGTTCATGTCCGCCGGACTGATGCCCGTAAAGTGGGTATTCAGCAGGTGGCTGATCTGAGGCAGCGTCTCCGCCTCCAGCGGCAGGCTCAACTGCATCAGGCGGCTTTTCACCCGGCTGTCCGACAGCATCACCACCGCGATCACCGACGCTGTGTCCACGGCGATCAGCTCGAACCGGCGCACCGTGGCGTCGGCGGTGTGATCCGCCACCGCGTAGGTGGGGTAGTCCACAAAGCTGGACACCATCTGGCCCGTCTTGGCAATCACCTGATCGGTGCCCTTCAGCTCCTGCTGCAGGGTGCTGTTGATCTGGGCGGCCTCCTCATCGGAGATGGGCTTGCGCTCCATCAGCTCGTTGACGTACAGCCGGTAGCCCAGCGGGGAGGGGATCCGTCCGGCGCTGGTGTGGGGCTGCTCTAAGTAGCCCATGTCGCTCAGTTCCGCCAGCTCGTTGCGGACGGTGGCGGAGCTGACCTTTTCCGGCATCCGCTCGGCGATGGCCTTGGAACCCAGCGGCTCGGCGGTGTCGATGTAGCTCTCCACCACGATCTTCAATATTTGCTTTTTTCGCGCTGTCAATTCCATGGCTATTCTCCGTTTAGCACTCGTTATCTCTGAGTGCTAAACCAGTGTACCACCGGCAGGGCGGAATGTCAAGAGCGGGAGAGTTGAATTATTTGTGAACAATCGCCCTTTTCACCCCTGCTGCGCTGTCATCCGGGCCTCGGCCCAGTCGCTGAGCTGCTCCAGGATGGGCAGCAGGGCGCGGCAGTCGTCGGTGGGGCTGTACTCCACCCGCACCGGCACCTCGGGATACACCGTGCGCACCACAAGGCCGTCGGCCTCCAGCTCACGCAGAGAGGACGCCAGCACCGTGTTGCTGATGCCGTCCAGCTTGCTGCGCAGGGCGTTATACCGCAGTGACCCCGCGTTGACCAGGGCGCAGACGATCTGCACCTTCCACTTGCCGCCGATGACGCTCATGGCGTAGTGCAGCGGGCATTTCTCCATGCAGGGACAATCGTAATGGGACATGGTAAGTTCCTCCTGACCTTGTTATGAAAATCTGCGCTCTTGCGTTTTCCGGCTATCGTGCTATGATTATAGCAGGTAAGAAAAAAGGAGTAAATAGTCAATATGAATATCTATCTTCAGGGCCTCACCATGGGCCTTGCCTATGTAGCCCCCATCGGATTGCAGAACCTGTTCGTCATCAACAGCGCCCTGACCCAGAAGCGCAGCCGCGTCTATCTGACGGCGCTGATTGTGATCTTCTGGGATATCTCGCTGGGTCTCTCCTGCTTCCTGGGCGCGGGCGCGCTGATGCAGGCGCTGCCCTGGCTGCAGAAGGTCATTCTGGCGGTGGGCAGCCTCATCGTCATCTG
>CAKTZN010000304.1 GCA_934635545.1 uncultured Oscillospiraceae bacterium
GACCACTTGCGGACAGATTTCAGCACCTCCATGCCGTCCATATCCGGCAGGCCCAGATCCAGCACGATCAGGTCGGGGCAGTGGGACGAGATCATGGTCAGGGCTTCCTCGCCGCTGCGCACCACGATGGTATCATAGCCGTTGGCTGTCAGGATCATGGAGATGAAATTGCTGATGCTCTGCTCATCCTCTACGATCAGTACCTTATCCTTAATCTTCATGGTCTTCCTCCTCCATAGGTAATTCGATCACAAACCGCGCCCCGCCGTGACGGGAGGCGTTTTCGCCGTAAATGGTGCCGTCGTGGGCCTGCACCACCGTTTTGCACACGGAAAGGCCGATGCCCATGTTGCGCTTGCGGTCACCCTGCTGGCTCTGGTGGGCGCTGCTGTCAAACAGGTTATGCAGCTTGTCGGCGGGGATGCCCGCGCCGTTATCCTCGACGATGATACGGGCCACGTTGTCATGCTGCGACAGGGTGATATTGATCTCGGTG
Organism: uncultured Oscillospiraceae bacterium; assembly: GCA_934635545.1. Lineage (GTDB taxonomy): Bacteria > Bacillota > Clostridia > Oscillospirales > Oscillospiraceae > Vescimonas. Next base: position 497 of record CAKTZN010000304.1, read on the forward strand.
GCACCCTGGGCGTGGATGGCGGCGTTTTCCAGCAGGTTCAGCAGCACCTGCTCGATCAGCAGCTCGTCCATGGGCACCAGCAGCACCTCCTGGGGCAGGTGGACATGGACCGGCAGCTCGCCGCCCCGCTTGGTGAATTTGGCCACAGCACCCTCGATGACCTCCTCGGCCACGGCCTGGGTCTTGGTGACCTTGGCGTCACCCTGGGCGCCGATGCGGGTGATGGACAGGAGATTCTCCACGATGCGGATCAGCCAGCGGGCATCCTCGTTGGCGGAGGCGGCCAGTTGATGGCGCTGCTCCGCCGTCAGGGTATCCTCCTGAGTCAGCAGCACGTCGGTGGCGCCCACGATGCCGGTCAGGGGCGTGCGGATGTCGTGGGACACGGCGCGCAGAAGGTTGGAGTGGATGCGTTCACGCTCGGCCTCGCGCTTCAGGATCTCCACCTGCTTGGCGCGGCTGGTCAGCATGCCGGTGACCAGCGAGATGAACATCATGACGATAAACGTCAGCGGGAAGCCCGCCAGGGTGAAGCTGATCTCCCAGTACGGCTCGGTGAACACATAGTCCACGCACAGCACACCGGTGACGGCAATGAGGATACTGAACAGGTATCCGTCCGTCAGCAGCGCCGTCAGGAATACATCCAGAAAGAAGATGACGGCCACATAGCTGGTGTCGTTGTGGGGGTCCACCGAGCGGAGCAGCAGGCACAGCAGCACCGTCAGAAAAAAGAGGGCCGCCGAAACAATGAAGTCCTTGCCGGAATACAGCAGGGAGCTGTGGAATATTTTTATCTTTTTCGTCCATTGTCCCGGCCACGGGATCTTCCATTTTTTCACTTATGTTCCTCCCCCGCGCAGGACGCTGTAATTATTCTGTATTGTATCACAGATTTCTGTTAATGTGTTGTTAAAATGTTGTTAAGAGGGGTCTTTTCTCTAAATTTTTACAGGGACTTTATGGGGTCTTTGGCCGCGAAAAACCGGCCGCTGCCGATGGGCATGGCCGGTTTTGTCGAACGGTGTATCTTTCTGTATCTTTATGGAGAAAATTCTCCTATAAAAAGCAAATCGCCACGGCACCGATGTGTCGTGGTTCCTTCGTATGTGGGGATCCTTACCGGTCGCTGGGCTGCCAATCGCAATCCGCGAAGATCATGTCGTCCAGATCACCCGTGATGAACTTGTTCAGCATCGTACATATCACGCTCCTTTCCTATTCGTATTTTACACTTGTATTATATGCTTCCGCTTTCCTTTTTGCAAGTCTCAAATTAGACGTATTTCACAATTTCATATGTCGCGTTTTTGACAGTTTGCACAATGCCTCTTGCGTTTTTGGGCGTGGCACATTATAATAATATATTGGAATTTTAGTGGAACGCGGGGGACGCGTATGAAAGAGTTTATTGCGGGACAATTTGATATTGCCGTCATCGGCGCGGGCCATGCCGGCATCGAGGCGGCGCTGGCCGCGGCGCGGCTGGGACTGGAGACGGTGTGCTTTACCATCAATCTAGACGCGGTGGGCAACATGCCCTGCAACCCGGCCATCGGCGGCACAGGAAAGGGCCATCTGGTGCGGGAGCTGGACGC
>CAKTZN010000305.1 GCA_934635545.1 uncultured Oscillospiraceae bacterium
GGCCCTGCTGGACAAGCTGTGGGAGCGCTATGAGCTGAGCCACAGCGCCGCGCTGGAGCAGCGCGTGGAGCTGGAGAGCGTGCCCAAGGCCATCCGCCGTATCGCGGAACTGAACCGGGAGATCAAGGGACTGGGCACCCCCAACATCGGCGCCATCGACGAATACGAGCGGGTCAACACCCGCTACACCTACCTGTCCGAGCAGCGCGCCGACGTGGAGAAGGCGCGGGGTGAGCTGATGGGCGTCATCGAGGAGCTGACCAAGCAGATGACCGACATCTTCGCCCAGCAATTCAAGCTGCTGAACGAGAGCTTCCAGGAGACGTTCCTGGAGCTGTTCGGCGGCGGAAAGGCTCAACTGGAGCTGGAGGACGAGAAGGATATCCTCAACTGCGGCATCGAGATCCGGGTGCAGCCCCCCGGAAAGCAGCTCAAGACCATCACGCTGCTGTCCGGCGGCGAAAAGGCCTTTGTGGCCATCGCCCTGTATTTCGCCATTCTGAAGGTACATCCCACGCCGTTCTGCGTCATGGACGAGATCGAGGCGGCGCTGGACGAGTCCAACGTGGTGCGCTATGCCCGATATATGCGGCGCATCGCCGGAAAGACTCAGTTCATCGTCATCACCCACCGCCGCGGCACCATGGAGGAGGCCGACGTGCTGTACGGCGTCACCATGCAGGAGCGGGGCGTCAGCCGGATCCTGACCATCAACATGAACGACATGGCAAAGGAATTGCATATCAAATAAGGAGGAGCCTATGGGATTTTTCAAGCAGCTCAAGGAGGCATGGCTGGCCTCTGTGACATTTGATAAGCTGGACGACGAATTTTACGACCAGTTGGAGGAGGCGCTGATCCTGGCGGACGTGGGCGTGGATTCCGCCACCGACGCGGTGGAGAAGCTGCGCAAAAAGGTGAAGGAGCGGCTGCTGACCCGGGCCGACGAGGTGAAGGACGCCCTGCGGGCCATCCTGGCGGAGAAGCTGGAGGTGGGAGACGCCGCCCTGAACCTGTCCACCACCCCCAGCATCGTGCTGTTCATCGGCGTCAACGGCGTGGGCAAGACCACGTCCATCGGCAAGCTGGCCGCCCAGTTGAAGGCGGAGGGCAAGAAGGTGCTGCTGTGCGCCGGAGATACCTTCCGAGCCGCCGCTGCCGACCAGTTGGAGATCTGGGCTGACCGCGCCGGTGTGGACATCATCCGCCAGCACGAGGGCGCCGATCCCGGCGCCGTGCTGTTCGACGCCCTGCAGGCCGCCAAGGCCCGGGGGGTGGACGTGGTGCTGTGCGACACGGCGGGACGGCTGCACAACAAGCAGAACCTGATGAACGAGCTGGCCAAGCTGCGGAAGATCATCGCCCGGGAGTGTCCCGACTCCGTGTGCGAGACGCTGCTGGTGCTGGACGCCACCACCGGCCAGAACGGCCTTGTCCAGGCCCGTACCTTCAAGGAGACGGCGGGTCTGACCGGCATCATCCTGACCAAGCTGGACGGCACCGCCAAGGGCGGTATCGTCATCGCCATCGCCCAGGAGCTGCAGGTGCCGGTGAAATTTGTAGGCGTGGGCGAGGGCATCGACGACCTGAAGCCCTTCGACGCCAGGGAATTTACCGCAGACCTGTTCTGAGGGGAAAGATAACGAAAGGGGATGTGAGATCCGTGACCAGAGCCGACGGAAGAAAGTACAATGAATTGCGTGATGTGACCATTACGCCGGATTTCAATAAGTTTGCCGAGGGCAGCGTGCTCATCCGCTGCGGCGACACGGTGGTGCTGTGCACCGCCTCGGTGGAGGAGCGGGTGCCGCCCCATGTGAAGCCCGGCTGCGGCTGGGTCACGGCGGAGTACTCCATGCTGCCCCGTGCCAACCGCCAGCGCAGCCGCCGGGATGTGGACAAGCTGAAGCTCAGCAGCCGCAGTGCCGAGATCCAGCGGCTCATCGGCCGCAGCCTGCGGGCGGCGGTGGACATGAGGCTGCTGGGTGAGCGCACCGTTACCATCGACTGCGACGTGCTGCAGGGCGACGGCGGCACCCGTACCGCCAGCGTTACCGGCGGCTTTGTGGCCCTGGC
>CAKTZN010000306.1 GCA_934635545.1 uncultured Oscillospiraceae bacterium
GGCAAGCTGGACATCACCAACGAGGCGGAGATCCCCGCCATCATCTACCAGACCTTTACCGAGCTGGGATTGAAGCGCTTCCAGATCCGGGTCAACAACCGCCGCATCCTCAACGGCTTCTATGCCATGCAGGGTCTCACCGAGAAATCCGGCGACATCATGCGTACCGTGGACAAGCTGGACAAGATCGGCGCCGAGAAGGTGCGCACCCTTCTCATGGAGGACGTGGGCCTGACTGACGCGCAGGCGGCGGAAATTCTCAAATTCATCGCCATCACCGGCGATAACGCACAGGTCATCACCGCCCTGGAGGGCTACGCCGGTCGGAACGAGGTCTTTGACGAAGGCCTGGCGCAGCTCAAAACCGTGGTGAAGTACCTCTCCTCCTTCGGCGTGCCCGAGGAGAACTTCGCCGTCGATCTGACCATCGCCCGGGGCCTGGACTACTACACCGGCACCGTGTACGAGACCACCCTGCTGGACCACCCGGAGATCGGCTCCGTCTGCTCCGGCGGCCGCTACGACAATCTGGCTGAGTACTATACCGACAAGCAGTTGCCCGGCGTGGGCATCTCCATCGGTCTGACCCGGCTGTTCTATGTGCTGGGTGAGCAGAAGATGCTGAACAACGACCTGCCCACCGCGCCCTGCGACGTGCTGGTGCTGCCCATGACGGAGGAGCTGTCCCCCGCCATCGACGCCGCCACGGCCCTGCGCCGCGCCGGTATCCGCACCCAGCTCTACACCGAGCCCAAGAAGTTCAAGGCCAAGATGAACTACGCCGACAAGCTGGGCGTCCCCTATGTCCTGTTCCTGGGCGAGGATGAGATCGCCGCCGGTATGGTGTCCTGCAAGAACATGACCACCGGCGCACAGACCAAGCTCCCCGTGGCCGACGCCATCCTCATGATCCGCGAGGATCTGGCCGAGCGGAACAAGGGTAAGGTCATCGTGGAGTAAAAGGGTTTCGCGCCTAGAATAACTCACGCTTTCATGCCTTTTCGTAGGGGGCGATGCCCACATCGCCCCGCACAATATAGAGAAAATGTCCGTTAGGCGGCGGGCCGATGTAGGCATCGGCCCCTACAAAAGCATAACAAGGAGCTTCCCTTCTAACAACACACCGTAATATCTCATTCGATTTATACAAAACATTATCATAAAAGGAGAAAAAACAGTATGATGCAGATGCGTACACATACCTGCAACGAGCTGCGCATGGAGCATGTGGGCCAGCAGGTGAAAATCGTGGGCTGGATGGAAAACGTCCGCACGGTGGGCCAGAACTTCGCTTTTGTGGTGCTGCGTGACTTCTACGGCACCACCCAGGTGGTGGTGGAGTCCGAGGAGATGATGAACATCATCAACGGCCTCAACAAGGAGTCCACCATCTCCGTGGAGGGCGTGGTGCGTGAGCGCGCCAGCAAGAACCCCAAGCAGGACACCGGCGACGTGGAGGTGGTCCCCAGCAAGATCGAGGTGCTGGGCCGCTGCCGCTACAACTCCCTGCCCTTCGAGATCAACCGCAGCCGCGAGGCCGACGAGACCGCCCGTCTCAAGTACCGCTTCCTGGATCTGCGCAACCCCGCCGTGAAGCAGAATATCATCCTGCGCTGCCAGGTGGTGGCCGCTCTTCGCGCCGCCATGACCGAGCACGGCTTCCTGGAGATCACCACCCCCATCCTGACCGCCAGCTCCCCCGAGGGCGCCCGCGACTATCTGGTGCCCGCCCGCAAGCACCCCGGCAAGTTCTACGCCCTGCCCCAGGCCCCCCAGCAGTTCAAGCAGCTGCTGATGACCTCCGGCTTTGACCGTTACTTCCAGATCGCGCCCTGCTTCCGTGACGAGGACGCCCGCGGCGACCGCTCCCCCGGCGAGTTCTATCAGCTGGATATGGAGATGGCCTTCGCCACCCAGGACGACGTGTTCGCCGTGCTGGAGGACGTGCTGCCTCCTATCTTCGCCAGGTTCGGCACCTACAACGTGGCCTCCAGCGCACCCTTCCGCCGCATCCCCTACACCACCTCCATGGAGACCTACGGCT
>CAKTZN010000307.1 GCA_934635545.1 uncultured Oscillospiraceae bacterium
GCCGGTGGCAGATAAAGCACGGCGAACGAGTGGCAGCGGTCAAAATTTCGGCGGCTTAAATGCCGCAGCGAAATTTTGGGCACCGCAACAGGATATAGCCGCCGCGATCGGGACTAAAAACATGCCACCGGCATGTTTTCTTTACGTCCCGACCCCACCGAAACGGCGGTCACGGTGCTGGAAATCAATGATCGCCAGATCCAGATCCTTGCGCTTGAAGTCCGGCCACAGGGTATCGCAGAAATAAAACTCGCTGTAGGCGCACTGCCACAGCAGGAAATTGCTCAGCCGCAGCTCGCCGCTGGGGCGGATGATCAGCTCCGGGTCGGGGATGCCCGCCGACCACAGGTGCTTGCCGAAATTCTCCTCCGTCCATTCCTCGCCGCTCTCGGCGCACAGGCGGGCGGCCCGCAGAATCTCGGCCCGGCCGCCGTAGTTCAGGCAGATGTTGGCCTGAAACCCCTGGTAGTGGGTGGAGATGGCGTTGGTCTCGGCGATCATCTGCTGTAATTTCGGGGACAGCGCCGTTGTGTCGCCCAGGATCTTCAGCCGGATGTGATCCCGCTCCATGGTGTCGATGGCCTCCTGCAGGTATTGCTCCAGCAGGCTCATCAGGGTGTCCACCTCGTCCTTGGGACGCTTCCAGTTCTCGGTGGAAAAGGCGTAGATGGTCAGATATTCCAGACCCAGCTCCTGACAATAGGTGGCGATATCCCGGAATACCTCCGCGCCTACTTTATGGCCGGCAGTGCGCGGAAGCCCCCGCTTCTTTGCCCAACGACCGTTGCCGTCCATAATAATAGCGATGTGGCGGGGCAGGCGGCCCATGTCCACCTGTCCCGCCGTTGCATGCTTCTTCCGGAACAGGCCCATCAGACGGACATCAGTTCCTTTTCCTTGTTTTCCAGCAGCTTGTCCAGATCCTTGCAGCTATCGTCGGTCATCTTCTGCAGGTCCTTCTCAGCCAGCTTCAGCTCGTCCTCGGTGATCTCCGAGGCCTTCTGCTGCTTCTTGAAATACTCCATGGCGTCCCGGCGGATGTTGCGCACGGCCACCTTGCCGCCCTCGGTATACTTGCGGATCTGCTTGACCAGATCCTTACGGCGCTCCTCCGTCAACTGGGGGAAGGCCAGGCGGATGGACTTGCCGTCGTTCTGGGGATTGATGCCCAGGTCGGACTCCTGGATGGCCTTTTCAATGGCCTTCAGGGCGCTGGCGTCCCAGGGGGTGATCAGCAGCGTGCGGGGATCGGGGGAGCCCACGGACGCGATCTGCTGGATGGGGGTGGGGGTGCCGTAGTAATCCACATTGATGCGGTTCAGCACAGAGGCGTTGGCCCGGCCGGCGCGGACGGCGGCAAAATCGTTGGCCACGGACTCGATGCTCTTCTTCATTTTGTCCTCGTAGACTTTGTATTCATCCTTCAACATTTCTTTCAATCCTCCTTGACGATCGTTCCAATTTTTTCACCGCGCACGGCGCGGACGATGTTGTAGGGGTCCTTCAGGGCGAACACCAGCACCGGGATGTGGTTGTCCATGGACATGCTGGTGGCGGTGGAATCCATCACGGCCAGATGGCGCTTGAGCACCTCGTCATAGGTGATGGCGTCGAACTTCACCGCGTCGGCGTTCTTGGCGGGGTCGCTGTCGTACACGCCGTCGATGTTCTTGGCCAGCAGTATCATGTCGGCGCCGATCTCGGCGGCCCGCAGCACCGCGGCGGTGTCGGTGGAGAAATAGGGGTTGCCGGTGCCGCAGCCGAAGATGACCACCCGGCCCTTCTCCAGATGGCGGATGGCGCGGGCCCGGATGTAGGGCTCGGCCACGGCGCGGATCTCCAGCGAGGTCATTACCCGCACGTCCACGCCCTTCTGCTCCAGCACGTCGGCCATGGCCATGCAGTTCATGGCGGTGGCCAGCATGCCCATGTGGTCGGCGCGGGAGCGCTCGATATAGCCCTCGCCGTTCTTGACGCCGCGCCAGAAGT
>CAKTZN010000308.1 GCA_934635545.1 uncultured Oscillospiraceae bacterium
GCTGTAGATACCGCCGCAGCTGGGAGCGCACCCGCGCCAGCATCTCCACCGGATTGAAGGGCTTGGTGATATAGTCGTCCGCGCCTACGTTCAGGCCCAGCACCTTGTCGGTGTCCTCGCCCTTGGCGGTCAGCAGGATCACGGGGACGTTGCTGGTCTGCCGCAGCTGGGCCATGGCGGTCAGGCCGTCCATGACCGGCATCATGATATCCATGAGGATCAGGTGCACATCCTCACGGGCGGCCACGGACAGGGCTTCTTTGCCGTTATAGGCGGCCAGCACCCGGTAGCCCTCGGCCTTGAGATATATTTCCAGCGCGGAGACGATGTCCTTTTCGTCGTCAACGACTAAGATCGTATACATAGATGACCTCCTGTGGGGGTGAGTTTGTCATACCTCTATCATACCCTTTCGCGGCCGATTGCACAAGGTCAATTCTTGGCGGCGGGGTAGGGAAGGGACGTCAGGTTCACACTGTGGTGGATGGGTTTCCACTCCACCTTCATGAACAGCGCCGCCAGCGAGATGGGGAGATACGTCAGCATGAACAGCGGGAATGTCAGCGTATAGGCGACCTTCTTCCACGCCGGGGCGTGGATGCGCCGCCATTCGCTGGCCACGGTGATGCCGCCCAGCACCAGCAGCGTGGCCAGGATGCTGCCCATGCACTCCAGCAGCGACCGCATGGCGAACCACAGCCCGTCGCCCTGCATCAGCCCCAGCACCGACAGCGTGATGTTGGCCAGCAGGCACAGCGCCGTCAGGATAAAGGCCGGCAGGATGGACATGGACATATCAAAGCAGCTCCAACTGCCCCTGGCGGTACCCTTCAGCAGCGCCGCGCCGTACCGGCGGAACACCTGGATGTACCCCTTGGCCCAGCGCAGCCGCTGCCGCACCGACTGACGGAAGCCGGTGGGCTGCTCGTCATACAGCACGGCGTCCTCGCAGATGGCGATCTTTTCGCCACGCAGGATGTGGTAGATGGAGAACTCGATATCCTCGGTCAGCAGATAGAAGCGCCAGCCGTGGCTCTCGTCCAGGATCCGCTGGGAGAACAGGAAGCCCGTGCCGCCCACGGCGGCGCTGCTGCCCAGGCGGGTGCGGGCGCCGTTGAGATAGCGGCTCTCCCGCAGGAACCACAGGGCATAGCCCGCGCTGATCCAGTTGTCGCCGAAATTCTTGCTGTTGCGGTAGCTGGTGACGATCTCGTGGCCGTTGGAGAACATCCCGTTCATCCGCTCGATGTAGTCCGGGGCCAGCAGGTTGTCGGCGTCAAACACGAAGTAGCCGTCAAAGCCCGCCGGATAGTCCGCGCCGATGTGCTGAAGCAGGAAGTCCAGCGCGTAGCCCTTGCCCACGTTCAACTGGTTGAACCGCTCATAAACCACCGCGCCGTGGGCCCGGGCGATGGCGGCGGTACGGTCGGTGCAGTTGTCCGCCGCCACGAACACCGTCACAAGGGACATGTCGTAGGTCTGCGCCCGTAGGCTCTCCAGCAGGCCGGAGATGACATTCTCCTCGTTCCGGGCGGCGATCAGCACCGCGTAGCGGTGCTGCCTGGCCGGTGCGGCAAGGGCTTTCGGCTTTTTGGCCAGCACCAGCGGGATATAGAGGAACTGATAGGTATAGCAGATAAAAAACAGCGCCGAGATAACGGCGTTGATGGTGCGCAGCGTGGTCTCCATAAAGGCACGTCCTTTCTTCTCTTTCTGCCTTTATGGTAACAAACGCCGGATTAAGAAACAATCAGGGGGAGGTTTAAGGTTTTATTAAGACGTGGGCTGTACCTGATAGAAAAGTTTAAGTTGACAGATATTTATAAAATACGTATAATATAAATATGAAGGTAGTGGAACAATGACCTTTAAATGGGATGAAAACAAAAACCACATCAACCAGTGCAAGCATGGAATATCCTTTGAAGAAGCACAAACCGTATTCGAGGACACATATGCTATTTTGTTTGACGACCCTGACCATTCG
>CAKTZN010000309.1 GCA_934635545.1 uncultured Oscillospiraceae bacterium
ACCTGGGCCGGCACCACAGGCGTGCCGTCCTCCAGCGCTGTCACGGCAACCAATCGCTGTGCCGCGCCCTCCAGCGCTCCGGTGACGGTCACCTCATAGACCTTGTCCACCTGATGCTTCGGGTGAGTCATAGCCTGCATCAGCGCCCCGTCGTTGGTGAACAGCAGCAGGCCCTCGCTGTCCCTGTCCAGCCGCCCCACGGGGAACACCCGCGTGCCGCAGTCCGCCACCAGCCCGGCGGCGGTGGCCCGTCCCAGCTCATCACTGAGGGTGGTCACATAGCCCCGGGGCTTATTCAGCATCAGGTACACCATAGGCCCGGCAAACGTCAGCGGCTTTCCGTCCACGGCGATGGCGTCCGTCTCCGGATCGGCCTTGTCGCCCAGTTGGGCCGCCATGCCGTTGACCGTCACCCGCCCCTCCGTCAGCAGCGTCTCCGCCGCCCGCCGGGAGCAGATGCCGGCCCGTGAGATCAGTTTTTGCAGCCGCTCCGTCATGCCGTCTCCTCCGTGTTTTCTGCAAACCCCATTTCGTACAGGGCCTTGTGGTCGGCCCAGTCGTTGCCGTCGCACAGCGTCACCGCCACCAGACGGCGGCCCTGCCGCTCCGCGCAGGACACCAGAGTGCGGCCCGCCGCCCTGGTATAGCCGGTCTTCATGCCGATACAGCCCTCTACCTGGGTAAGGAGCTTGTTGTGGTTGGTCATCGTTCTGCCGCCCACCGTGGCCGTCCTGGTGGAGCAGATGCGCCGGAAGGTAGGGTTTTCCGCCGCATAGGCCGCCAGCACCGCCATATCCCGCGCGGTGGAGTAGTGGTTTTCATCATCCAGCCCGTTGGGATTGGCAAAGGAGGTTCCCGTCATGCCAAGAGCCGCCGCCTTGTCGTTCATGGCGGCCACAAAGGCCTCCAGCCCGCCGCAGCAATCCGCCAGCGCCAGGGCCGCGTCGTTGCCGCTGCACAGCATCAGGCCGTACAGCAGCTCCTCCACCGTCACCACCTCGCCGGGCTTGAGATACATGGAGGAGCCCTCCGCCATGTGGGCGGCCGTCACGGTGACGGTATCCGTCAGCCGGGCATGCTCCAGCACCACCAAGGCCGTCATGATCTTGGTGGTGCTTGCGATCCGCATACGCCGCCCGGCGTCCTTTTCATACAGCACTTCCCCGCTGTCGGCGTCCATCAGGATGGCCGCCGCGGCGGAGAGCTGCGCCGCCTCCGCCCGGCAGGGCAGAAGCACCAGCAGCAGGCCAAGGGCCAGCATCGCCCCGCACAGTCGTTTCCACATGATATCACCCCGGATATCATCCTATGCGGGCGCGGTTTGTCCTTAGTTTTCCGATTTTAGAATTCTTCCTTCTCCGCCTTCTTGCGGTCGATGAAGCTCTCCACCCGATCCAGCACCTGGGGCACCAGCTCGATGGCGCGATCCACCGTGGTGATGGCGGGCGCAGCAACCGGCAGCATGCGGGTCACGCCGTCCTTGACCACCAGAAACGCCATGGGCTCCACGCGGACGCCGGCGCCTGCGGCGGCGCCCATCTGGTCGGGCTGCTTGCCGTAGTCTCCGCCGCCGCAGCCAAAGCCGAAGCTCAGACGGGACACGGGGATCAGGGTCACGCCGTCGGGCGTGGTGATGGGCTCGCCTACGATGGTGTTGGAATCCACCATCTCGCGGATCTTCGCCATAGAGGCTTCCATCACAGCGGTGATGGAGTTCTTCTTCTCGTTCATTTCCATGGTCGTGTTCCTTTCTGTATATCAATTTTATTTTTTACCATCGATTCACAAGGGCAAATACGCCTGACAGCGTGTCTTTCCGGCGCTTTTTGCCCTTTTCGCCTTGGCTTGCGCCAGCAAGCCTGTGTCTCAAAAACCAAAAATCACTCGAAAATACATCGCTGGCAGGTGCCTTGCAGTTTTGTCGGAGCAGAAATGTGTCCAGACAAGAAAAGGCCCGCAGAGAATACTTGCCGTATTGTCAAGGG
>CAKTZN010000310.1 GCA_934635545.1 uncultured Oscillospiraceae bacterium
GGCAACAGCCTCCTCACCCTGTGCAGGGTCGATGATGTAAACGACCTCATAGTTGGCGGAAATCTTAGCCATACTTTTGCACCTCCTTCTGGACTAATGGCCCCTATTCCTTGATAGGAGCAAGGATTTGCCCGCGACTTGCCATAATACGCGAGCCTAATCATTTTACCATTTCTGCGGAAAAAGTCAATCTTTTTTTTGCAATTCCTTGAAATATTTCGTTTTCTCCAGGGCTTTCAGCAGCAAAAGGCCCAGAACATAGCACACCACCGCCTCGCTGACGGCCAGTGAGCAGGCGTTGTACCAGAAGGCGGGCATGAACGCCGCAGTGAAGCCGGTCTGCTCAAAGGTCAGCAGGCCGCCCACCAGCACCATGTTGACGATCACCGGCGGCAGCGGGGCCAGATAGCGGCTGCGGCACCGGGAGGTGAGCCACGCGGCGATCAGCGTGGCCAAAGAGCCGATGATGATGTCCAGCAGGCCGTAGGGGCTGAACAGGTTGGCGATGAGGCAGCCCACGAACAGTCCGCCCACCGCCTCCGGGAAGAGGAACGGCGTGACGCACAGAGCCTCGGAGAACCGGAACTGAATGGTGCCGAAGGTCAGCCCGAATACCGAGCCAAAGATGGCCATAACGGCATAGGCCGCACCGATCATGCCGGAGACGGCCAGCCTGCGTGTGGTAAGATTCTTCATTCCGTCACCTCCAGAATCAGCGTCAGACTGCCCTCGGCACCGTACAGGGCGTCCACCGTCCAGCCCAGCTCCTGCGCCTGCTGCTCAGTAAGAACATAGTAGCAGCGGCTATTTTCTTCCGCATCGGGCTGGATGTCCATATCATCCAGGGCAGCCTTTGCGTCCCTGGCGTCCTGGCCCGTAAGGGTCACGGCATTGACGCTTTCGGCGCTGCCGGTCATCTGCTTCCAGTTTTCGCTGTTGTTCTGGATCCCGTCCGACATGCCGTTTTCGTCGGCGGGCTCATCGGTAAGATAGATGCTGCCGCCCTCCTGGCTCCGGGGCGCCCCGTCGGCGTCGGCACCCATAGACGCTTCCGGCGCGGCGCAGTCGGCAGAGGCCGCCTGGTCAGCAGCGGAACTGCCCATGCCGCCCGTCACCAGCGGTATGGCCACGGCGATCACCGCACAGGCGGCCACTGCCGCCAGCAGCTTGGTCACCGGCTGCTTCCGCAGGGGCTTTTCCTGAGGCGTGCGGCGCACCTGTTCCATGAGCCGCGCCGTGAAATCCTCGGAGGGTACGGCATCGGACGCCAGAGCATCCCGCAGGAGCGCATCAAATACGTCGTTTTCCCGTTCATTGTTCTTCATGGCCGCGCCTCCTTCCCTTTTGTTTCTGTATGTATGACGCTCCCCGCGCCGAAAAGGTTCCCGCTTTTTGACAAAATCTCTTTGAGCTGCGCTTTGGCCCGGTTCAGCCGGGATTTCACCGTGCCGGAGGGCAGCTTCAGCACCGCGCCGATCTCCTCATAGCTCAGCTCCTCCATGAACCGCAGCACCACCACCTCGCGCTGCTCCGGCGCAAGCTGCAGAATGGCATTGCGGACGATCTCCCGCTGCTCCGACTGCTCCGCCTGCTGCTGGGGACTGGGCGCAGGGTCGGCGGCGTTGACCTCGGTGATGTCGTCGGCGGCGATCTGCCGCTTCTCCCGCCGCATCAGGTCGATGGCGGCGTGGGTGGTCAGTTGATAGAGCCAGGTGGAAAACTGGCTCTCCCCCCGGAAGTAGGGCAGGGCTTTCCATGCCGACAGGAACGCCTCCTGGGCCACCTCGTCAGCGTCGGCCTCGCTGCCGCACATCCGCAGGGCCAGCCGGAATACCTGATCCCGATAGGCCACCACCAGTTGTTCAAAGGCGTCGGCGTCGCCCCGCCGCGCCCGTGCGATGATGTTTTCCTGATCCTTCATTTCAAATCCCTCTTGATGCCCGCCGTTACGCGGTACACGTCCTCC
>CAKTZN010000311.1 GCA_934635545.1 uncultured Oscillospiraceae bacterium
TGAATTAAACTGGCATGAAATCTTCGATTTCATTGCCAAAAGGCTGCGGCCGACTGCGCGCGTCCTTCGGACACACTGGCGGCCGAGAAGAATTTTTCCGACGTACACGCCGCCGGAAAAATGATTTGATTCTTTCGCGGCGTTCGCGCCGCGAACTCTGCGAGGCTTTTCACTTAAAAACAGCGCTGTCCACCGGACAGCGCTGTTTTAATATGGTTTATTCTTCTCCTTTTCGGAACCGCTCGATCATCTCGGCGGTCAGGCTGATGTCGTTTTCACGGCTGGGGATCTCCTCGCGGGAGAGCCACACACCCTCGCACAGCTCGTTGTGGTCGCGGGTGATGTCCGGATCGCCGTCCAGCTCACAGTAAAAGCCGGTCAGCAGCGTGTCGGTAAAGGCCCAGGGCTGGTTCTTGTAGTACCGCAGGTTCTTCACCTTCACGCCCACCTCCTCCATCACCTCCCGGTGGACAGTGTCCTCCAGCGTCTCGCCGATCTCCACGAATCCGGCGATGAGGGCATAGCCCCGGAAGGGGCGGTTGGCGTAGCGGGTCAGCAGCAGCTTGTCCCCGTGGGTGACGGCCACGATGACGGCGGGGCAGATCTTGGGGTACTCGATCTGGCCGCAGGCCGGGCAGACCATGGCCCGCTCGATGTCGCTGGGCTTCATCTTGTGGCCGCAGCGGCCGCAGTACTGCCGCGCGCCGTACCACCGGTGGAGCTGCACGGCGGTGATGGCGGCAAAGGCCGTCTCCATGGGCCGCACCGTCCGGATGCCGCCCACGTCCACATACTCCGCGCCCTCCGGCACGGTGTCCGGCGTGCGGGCCAGATAGCAGTCCACCCCGTCCAGCGAGAACACATGAAGGGCGTCCTCCGTGGGGATGGCCGTCCCGAACCGGGGCAGGGCCCAGCCGTCGCCGTCTCTTTGCAGCAGCACCTTCCCCTTGCGGACGCACAGGGCAATGTCGTTGGCGTCGGGCTTTCCGATGACGTAGGTACGGTCAAACCGGTGGGGCGCGATATCCTGTATCATAAAACGTTTTCCTTCTTTCGTGGTTTTTCTTGATGATACCACGCCGCCGGAGAAAAAGCAACCTTGCGGCACGGGCGGCGGCGTGCTATACTGGGAGAAAAACCGGAGGGGAGGCCATCACCATGACGAAACAGGAGCTGCTGCAGAAGGCGGACAGCCTGCCCCTGTCCCCGGGCGTGTACATCATGATGGACAAGACGGGGCTGGTCATCTATGTGGGCAAGGCGAAAAAGCTAAAAAACCGCGTCAGCCAGTACTTCCAGTCCGGCAGCGGCCACAATGAAAAGACCCGGATGATGGTGTCCCAGGTGGATCACTTCGACACCATCATGGTGCGCACGGAGTTCGAGGCGCTGATTCTGGAGAACTCCCTGATCAAGCGGCACCAGCCCCGGTACAATATTCTGCTGAAGGATGACAAGGGCTATCCCTTCGTGCGGCTCAATGAGAAAGCCCCCTATCCCCGGTTCACGCTGGTGAACAAGCCGGAGGAGGACGGGGCCCGGTACTTCGGGCCCTTCGGCGGGCGGCATGAGACACGGGCCGCCCTGCAGGCGATGTGCGCCGCGCTGAAGCTGCCCACCTGCAATCGCCAGTTCCCCCGGGACATCGGCAAGGAGCGGCCCTGCCTGAACCACCACATCGGGAAATGCGACGGCTTCTGCTCTCCCGACGGCCCCGGCCAGGGGGAGTATCAGGCCCGGATGGCCCAGGCGGCGGAGCTGCTGGGCGGCAAGCTGCGGCAGGTGACGGCCAGCCTCCGGCAGGAGATGGAGCAGGCGGCGGAGGATCTGGAATTTGAAAAGGCCGCGGCCCTCCGTGACCGGATGCAGGCCCTGCAGGTGCTGGGCAAGCAGCAGCAGGTCATCGCCGGGGTGTGCGCCGACACGGACGTGTGGGGCGTATACATCGGGCCGGTGCGGTGCGG
>CAKTZN010000312.1 GCA_934635545.1 uncultured Oscillospiraceae bacterium
TCTATCAGGGGCTGTTTCTGGCCCCCACGGTGGTGTCCTCCGCCGTGAAGGGCGCGGTGTTCGCCGCCGCCTGCTATGAAAAGCTGGGGTTCCGTGTGGTGCCCTCCTCCCACGAGGCCCGCCGGGACATCATTCAGGCGGTGGAGCTGAAGAGCCGCGCGGGCATGGTGGCCTTCTGCAAGGGCATCCAGGCCGCCGCGCCGGTGGACAGCTACGTCACGCCGGAGCCGTGGGCCATGCCGGGCTATGACGACGAGGTCATCATGGCGGCGGGCGCGTTCATCCAGGGCGCGTCCATCGAGCTTTCCGCCGACGGCCCCATCCGTGAGCCCTACGCCGTGTACTTCCAGGGCGGCCTCACCTGGTATCACGCCAAGCTGGGCATCCTCATGAGCCTGCAGAACATGCTGGACGCAGGACTGATCGAATTGTAAGCAGCAAAAAACCCGACACGAAGTGTCGGGTTTTTTATTTTATAGCTTGGGCCGCAGCCAGTCGGCCAGGGTGTCGAACAGCTTGCCGTAGCCGTCCATGGTGAGATGGATGCCGTCGGCGGACAGCAGGTCGTTCATGTGGTGATCCGCCAGAAACGCCTGGCGCACATGGATCAGGGGCACGCCGTTGGCATAGGCCAGCTCCGTCACCGTGTCGCTGTACAGCTCCTGATGGCGGTAGATCATATCCTCGTCCCCCAGCCAGCGCATGATGGCGTTCCTGTCCAGCCCGTTGCGGCAGATAAAGCGCAGATACCGCCGGGGATCGATGGGCGGCAGGCTCATCAGCACCGGCTGCACCCCCTGCTGATACAGCACCTTCAGCATGCTGTCCAGCGTCTGGCGGAAGGTCTCCCGTCTGGTGTGGGGCTGGTGGTCGCCCTCGGGATCGGCGGCGATGGCGGCCCAGTCATAGTCGCTGTCGTTGCCGCCGTAGCAGATCAGGGCGTAGTCCGCGTCCAGGCCCCGCTGGGCGTCGTGCTCCACCAGCGACAGGCCCTTGGACACCGTGGCGCCCATCTTGGCCCGGTTGGTCACCTGCACCCGGTCGGAGGGGTAGCGGGCCATGATCTCCGGCAGGTGGAAATGGTATTTCAGCTCTTCGTCCGGCACGGTGGCCTTCAGCAGAGAATCGCCGTAAATATACACATTGCGCATCACATGGCACCTCCTCATTCGTTGCATCTAATATAGCACACAAGATGACATACGTCAAGATACAATTTGCGGCGAAACCGTTGAAAAACAGCGATTTTTTTGGGGAAAGGCCACAATTAGGACTTGCATCCCACGGCGTTTTCGGGTAAAATAGAAGTAACAATCCAAGATTGGTAGCTGTAAGGAAGTGCTTCGCGCACGGGCTGCAACTATCACTCGGCGCAAGGGCTTGAGTGTTTCAGACTTCGTTTGAGGTCTGGAACATTTTTTGCATTATGCGGCGGTGATGGTTCATTGGAACTTTTTTACAGGAGGGAACACCTATGACCTTATTGACAAACGGACGTCTGATCACCCGCGACAGCGAGGGCAAGGGCTATTACGAGCACGGCGCGGTGGCCTACGAGGGCACCAGCATCGTGGAGGTGGGCGAGGAGGCCGCCCTGCGCGCCAAATACCCCGAGGCCGAGATCATCGACGCCAAGGGCGGCGTCATCATGCCGGCCCTGATCAACGCCCACACCCACATCTACTCCGCACTGGCCCGCGGCCTGAGCATCGTGGGCAACAACCCCACCAACTTCTATGAGGTGCTGGACGGCACCTGGTGGGCCATCGACCGTCACCTGATGATGGACGGCACCCGTGCCAGCGCCACCGCGCTGTACATCGACTCCATCAAGCAGGGCGTCACCACCGTCTT
The DNA here is from genome assembly GCA_934635545.1 of uncultured Oscillospiraceae bacterium. Taxonomy (GTDB): domain Bacteria; phylum Bacillota; class Clostridia; order Oscillospirales; family Oscillospiraceae; genus Vescimonas. The sequence continues at coordinate 1,855 of CAKTZN010000312.1, forward strand.
CGACCATCACGCCAGCTATGGCGAGATCCCCGGCACGCTGCACACCATCGCCGAGGAGAGCAAGCGTCTGGGCCTGCGCTCCTGCCTGTGCTATGAGGT
>CAKTZN010000313.1 GCA_934635545.1 uncultured Oscillospiraceae bacterium
AAGCAGCAGCAGGTCATCGCCGGGGTGTGCGCCGACACGGACGTGTGGGGCGTATACATCGGGCCGGTGCGGTGCGGCGCGGCGGTGCTGCACATTGAAAACGGCGACCTGCTGGGCCGCCAGATCGAGATCTTCCCCACCGCCGCCGACCAGGCGGAGAGCGAGGTGCTGTCCGCCGTGCTGAGCCAGTACTATCTGGACAAGGCGGTGCTGCCCCGTGAGATACTGCTGCCGTGCCTCTTTGACGGCAGCGACACCTTCGCCGCCCTGCTGACGGGGCAGGCGGGCCACAAGGTGACGGTCAAGGCCCCTCAGCGGGGAGAGCGCTCCCAGTTGGTGGACATGGCGGCCCAGAATGCCAAGGAAGAGGCCGAGCGCATCACCACCGAGTCGGAGCGGACAGCCAAGGCGCTGACGGACTTGCAGGCCCTGGCCCGGCTGCCCGCCGTGCCCCGGCGGATGGAGAGCTACGACATCTCCAACCTGGGCAGCGACGACATGGTGGCCTCTATGGTGGTGTTCGTGGACGGCAAGCCCCTGAAGCGGGACTATCGCAAGTTCGCCATCAAGACCCTGACGGGCCCCGACGACTACGCCGCCATGCAGGAGGTGCTGGAGCGGCGGTTTGCCCACAGGGACGACGAGAAGTTCCCGCCCCTGCCCGACCTGCTGCTGATCGACGGCGGTCTGGGCCACGTTCACGCCGCCCTGGCGGCGGAGCGGACGGCGGGGGTATCCATCCCCATCCTGGGCATGGTGAAGGACGACCGGCACCGTACCCGGGCGCTGATCACCGTGGAGGGCAGTGAGCTGGGCATCCAGCAGTCGCCCCACATCTTCACCATGATCGGCCGCATCCAGGAGGAGGTGCACCGCTTCGCCATCACCTTCCAGCGGCAGAAGCACAAGAAGCGCACCTACCGGGGCAAGCTGGACGGCATCCCCGGCATCGGCGAGGTCCGGAAGCAGGCGCTGCTCAAGCGCTTCGGCACGGTGAAGGCCATTGAAGCAGCGTCGCTGGACGATCTGCGGAAGGTGCTGCCCGCCCCGGCGGCGCTGGCGGTATATGAGCGGCTGCATCCGCAGCCGGACGGAGAAGCGGGGGAGGAAGCGATTCTTCCCGAAAACAGATAAGGTGGTGTCAGCATGGAGGTTCGTTGTCTCGTGCCGGAGGATCGCGGCGCGTATCTTGCCCATTTCAGCCAAAGGGAATATCCGGCGTGGTTTTCCCGCTATCAGGCGCTGGCCCAGCCGGTGTTCGACCGGCTGGACACGCCGGAGGAGGCGGAGGCCGCCGCCGCGGCGCTGGTGGAATACTGCGGCACGCTGCTGCGTCCCCTGCGCCGGAGCAGCACGCTGGAGGAGCTGAAGAGCCTGTTCGCCCTGTACACCGTTCCCGCCGCCGCGGCGCACGGCGGCCAGGGCGCCGCCGCCTTTGCCGGAAAGCTGGCGGAGCACTGGCGGCGCAGCTATCCCCGGCAGCCGTTTCTGCAGGGCACCTATGAGGAGCTGATGCAGGGCTTTGCAGAAAAGCGTTTCCTGGGGCTGGACGCCAAGTGGTTCGGCCTGAAAAAATAGCGTCACGCTTCAGGCGCCGCACCTGCCGGGCAGATGTCCCCCGGGTGCGGCGCCTGATTTTTCTCTCCAAAAACCGACATGATTTTTCCCCTATTTCTTGTGTTGCGGTTTGGGATGTGGTATAATATCTTGATTAAAATCGCCCTGCGGCATCGCCGGGCGAAGGAGGTACCTTTGGAACGAAAAAACGTCGTCCTGACTGACGCGGACATGAGCCGCCAGCGGGAATTCACCGAAAAAATAAAAGAGCTGCACCAGCAGCGGGGCAAGACCGTCCGCGCGCTGGTGGACACCTTCGGCTGCCAGCAGAACGTGGCCGACAGCCAGCACATCAT
>CAKTZN010000314.1 GCA_934635545.1 uncultured Oscillospiraceae bacterium
CGTCCATCAGACCGCACAGGACGTAGGGCAGGAACATGATGGTGATGCGCACCATACCGGCGGCCACCACCGTGTCGCTGTTGGAGTAGATATGCAGCAGCTCTGGGCCGAAGAAGTAACCCAGCAGACCGCCCACCAGCGCTACCGTGGCCGAGCAGGCGGCGGAGCACAGCGCGATGGGCTTCAGCCGTTCCAGCTTGCCCGCGCCGTAGTTCTGGCTGGTGAAGGCCATGTTGGCCTGACAGAAGGCGTTGCAGGCCACGTAGATGAAGCCCTCGATATTGCTGGCGGCGGTGTTGCCGGAGATCACCGTCTCGCCGAAGCCGTTGATGGACGCCTGAATGATCACGTTGGACAGAGAGAAGGCCACGCCCTGAATGCCGGAGGGGATGCCGATCTCCAGGATCTGCCACAGGCGGGGCAGGGTGATGCGCAGCTCACGCACTTCCAGGCGGATGTCGCCCTCCTCGTGCATCAGGCAGCGCACCACCAGGAAGGCGGACAGGCACTGGCTGACCACGGTGGCGATGGCCACGCCCGCCACATCCAGTTGGAACACGATGACCAGCAGCAGATTCAGGGCCACGTTGACGATACCGGCGGCGATCAGGTAGTAGAGGGGCCGCCGGGTGTCGCCCACCGAGCGCAGCAGCGCCGCGCCGAAGTTATACAGCATGGCGGCGGGCATGCCCAGGAAGTAGATCCGCAGATAAAGGGACGCCAGGGGCAGGATGGAATCCGGCACCTGCATCAGGTGCAGCAGGGGACGGGCGGTGGTGACGCCCACCACGGCCAGCAGGATGCCGCTGAGCAGGGCCAGCAGCATGGAGGTGTGCACCGTCTGGCGCAGGCCCTCCCGGTTGCCCGCGCCGGTATAGCGGGCCGCCAGAATGTTGGCGCCCACGGACAGCCCCACGAACAGGTTCACCATCAGGTTGATGAGGGCGGCGTTGGAGCCCACGGCGGCCAGGGAGTTGTCTCCGGCGAATTTGCCCACCACCACGATATCTGCCGCGTTGAACAGAAGCTGCAGCACGCTGGAGCACATCAGCGGCAGGGCGAAGGTCAGTATTTTCGGCAGCAGCTTACCGCTGCACATATCGATCTCGTAGCGGCTGGTACGGGCCATGGGAGTTCCTCCTTGTATATTTTTTAGAATAGAGGTATTTCGCGCCCCGGCGCGACCTACTTTTGGCTACAGTGCCAAAAGTAGGCAAAAGCACCGGAAGGAACCTCCGGTTCCTTCACCTCCGGGCGCGCTATAATATGTGCAGATTCATGACTGCATGCCGCACGTTCGCGCGGGATTTTCTTTTTCGATTTGATAAAAGGATCGTCTCTGCTTCTGCGCCGCTGCCGCTGATACCAATGCCGAACAACGCTTCAGCGTCTACCGTTGATACCGTCAGCGGCAGCGGCGCAAGAAGGGCTGGCGATGCGTCAAACGCTACGACATCTGCCGTGTTCTGCAAACGCGTGGTATAAAGTCTCATATTCGTAAAAGGCATAGCGCGGGCGGATTCTTAAACCGCAGGTTTAAGCGGTCTTTTTGGACACTTTTGGGACTGCGGCCAAAAGTGTCCCGTGCCCGAGGGCACGGAATCTCAAATCAGTCCAACTATCATATCATCTTTTAACAAAAAAGCAACACCTATTTTGTATTTCTTGACAAAATATCCCGGTTTCCTCTATAATCGGAAGCAACTACTGCTGACATGTGAGGTGCCGTTTATGAATTGGACGCTGCTGTGCCAACTGATCGTGCTGTTTTTCGTGTTCTCCGTGCTGGGCTGGATGATGGAGGTCACGCTGAAATATATCCAGTACCACCGGTTCATCAACCGGGGCTTTCTCATCGGCCCCTACTGCCCCATTTACGGCAGCGGCGTGGTGCT
>CAKTZN010000315.1 GCA_934635545.1 uncultured Oscillospiraceae bacterium
ATCACAGAATCCCGGCGGATCATGGACGGCAACAAATGGCGGCTGTTCTGTCTGGATTTCAGCTTCATTGGCTGGGAACTGCTCTGTGCGCTGCCACTGTATGCCGGATATTTTCTGGTTCTCAAATATTTCACCGGTTCCGAAGCTATGACGATTTCTCTTGTTCTTCTGCTGACGATTCCATTGAGCATTGGCTTCTTTTTTGTGCGCCCCTATGAGGAAGCTGCATGGGCCACTTTCTACCGCGATATTACCGCAGCACCTACCGAACCGGATGAAGCATCTTGACTTTTATACTATTTCTCAGGCGTGACTGGATTTTTTGAGGTAATCTGCGTATGGAGAAGAAACCTGACCGTTCCGAAATAATTACAATGACCCTCTTGTTTGCTTTAACGCTGGTGCTTACGGTATTAAAAGTGACGAGAACATTTTCACTGCCTTGGTTGTGGGTGCTGGGTCCGCTTTGGATTGGCACACGTCGGTACCGTGATTAGGGCTGCTTGCGCTGGGAGATTTCTCCCAGCGTTTTTTATTGTTCAGAGATGCTGAGCTGTCAGAATGAAATATTGACTCCCAAACTCCGTACTTTTTATACGGCAAAAAGGATTATAATTTTGTGCGTAGTACGGTATAATAAGCGAAAAGTTTATTGTACGAAAGTGAGGAGTGGCGGTGGATAACATTCTGGATACCATAACCGCCTACCGTAAAGAACGCAAATGGTCGCTATACGATTTAGCGGCTCACGCCGAGTTGAAACCGTCCACCATTTCTACATGGTATAATGACAATGCGATCCCGACCATTCCTTCGCTTGTAAAGATCTGCGATGCCTTTCAGATCACACTTTCTGAGTTTTTTGCTAAGGCAGAGGGAAGTGAATCTGCCCCGGTAGCACTTACGTCCCAGCAGATGCAGGTCATTGAGAAGTGGTCGATACTTCGCCCTGACCAGCAGGAAGCTTTTTTGAATTTGCTGAATACGATTCCCTGATTTTACATGGATAGCAATAGAGTTGCGGCTCTTTTACTATTATGAAGGATGTTCTGTACGTCTTTCATACTCCGCCCGCCTTGCCATCATCGACAAAGAAAGGACGAAGAATCATGAAAAAGAAATTGATTGAGTACAAACCCAGCCCCGGCAGTCAAGTGCGCTGCCGCCGATTGTCTGTCTGTTCTCCGGCCCTGTGGCGCAGCCTGTGGCTGTTCCTTTGCTTGGTCGGAGGGCTGGCTTATGTACTTTGATTCTTACGCCGCTGGTTATCGAATCCAGAAATTACGCAAAGCACATGGACTGACGCAAGAGGAAGCCGCTATCAATTTGAATATCAGTGATCGGCATATGAGAAGTCTGGAAAAAGGCACTTATACGCCGCTGGATTTGTTCGTTGAGATAGCAGTACATTTTGATGTCACTTTGGATTACCTCATTCTTGGGAAAGTAGAAACCAAAAAGGAACTGGAACTCAGCAAAAAAATCCATGACCAGAAGCAGATTATAGAATCATTCGGTAAACAGCTTCTGGCATTTGCAATGGAGATTGAGGCCGAATAATAAATCTATGAGAAGTCGGAGAGCGTTCTCCGGCTTCTTTTTTGTTGCAAAAAAAATCAAACGTGTCTATGTAAAACCGGAAGGAAAGCTTCCGGTTTTGCTGCTTTTTTTAGCTGAAAAAGCCCAAAAAGCGGAAGGAATGCATCCTAAAAAAGCATTCAGTTTTCAGGTACACTATGGTCACAGCAAGGGCAACACCCCAGATAGGGAGAAGCCCAAAACTGTAAGATGTACCTTGAAAACTGAATATCATTCCCTCGGACAAAACAATGAAACTTCCGTAATTCGCGGCCCGGCCATAAAGAAG
>CAKTZN010000316.1 GCA_934635545.1 uncultured Oscillospiraceae bacterium
CCGGGCCGCATCCTGTCCGCCGGACTGATCCTGCCGCTGAACGTGGCGGTGGGCTTCGTGGTGTGCTGCACCATGTATAGCTTTTACATGTATTTCCAAAGGGGGGAGCTGTAATGAACAACATGTTTACCCACCTGTCGGAAAATTACGAGGCATGCGTGGCGGTGATCCTGTTCGCCATCGGCATGTGCATGCTGCTGTTTGACAAAAACCTGCTGAAAAAGGTCATCGGCCTGGACATCATGGACAGCGGCACCTTCCTGCTGCTGGCCGACCGGGGCTATATCACCGGGCGCACCGTCCCCATCGTCACGGACGGCGTCACCGATATGGCCAACTACATCAACCCCATCCCCGCCGGTCTGGTGCTGACGGGCATCGTGGTGTCGGTCAGCGTGTCGGCGCTGATGCTGAGCCTGACCATCCGCATCTATAAGAAGTACCACACGCTGGATATGGACACTCTGTATGTGATGATGTCTGACCGGCGGAAGGGAGGCCGCGTATGAACCTCATACAAAACTTCCCCTTCTTTACCATCATCCTGTGCCTGCTGTGCGCCGTCATCACCTTTGTGGCGGGCGACAGGTGGGGCCGCAGGCTGACCATCGGATTGCTGTGCGTGTCCATCGTGCTGCAGAGCTGCGTGCTGTGGTTCTGCGCCAGCAATAATACCAGCTATTCCTACATGATGGGCCACTTCCCCGCCCCCTGGGGCAACGAGATCGCCGCGGGCGTGATCGAGCCGCTGATGGCGTTGCTGTTCTCGGTGGTGATGCTGCTGAGCGTGCTGGGCGGCATGGATCACATTCTCAAGGACATCGCCGACAAGCGCCGCCATCTCTATTGGAGCATGGTGGATCTGACGCTGGTGTCCCTGCTGGCCCTGTCCTACACCAACGATATCTTCACCGGCTATGTGTTCATCGAGATCTGCACCATCGCCTCCTGCGCGCTGCTGTCGGCCCGGGACAATGGCCGCTCCCTCATCGCGTCGGCCCGGTACATGGTGTTCGCGCTGGTGGGCTCCGGTCTGTTCCTGATCGGCGTGATCTACACCTACTCCATCACCGGCCATCTGCTGTTCCCCCAGCTCCACGAGACCATCGCCGCGCTGTGGGCTGACGGCACCTACCGCTTCTCCATGACGGTGGCCATCGGCCTCATGACGGCGGGTCTTGCCATCAAGTCCGGCCTGTTCCCCTTCCACTTCTGGATGCCGGATACCTACGGACGGGCCACCCCCGCATCCTCCGGTATTCTGTCCGGCGTGGTGTCCAAGGCGTACATCCTGCTGCTGATCAAGATCATCTACCGGGCCGTGGGCATCGAGGTGTTTGCCGCCAGCGGCATCCAGTCGGTGCTGCTGCTCTTCGGCATCGCCGGTATGATCGTAGGCTCCGTGTCCGCCATCCGCTCCAAGCGGCTGACCACCATGGTGGCCTATTCCTCCGCCGCCCAGATCGGCTACATCTACATGGGCCTGGGCATGGGTACCCAGGCGGCGCTGCTGGCGGCGTTCCTGCACATCTTCTCCCACGCGCTGACCAAGCCCATGCTGTTCCTGTCGGTGTCCGGCCTGCGGGATGTCTCCGGCGGCCATAAGGACTTCCAGAGTCTGCAGGGCGCAGGCCACCGCAACGTGACGGCGGGCGTGCTGTTCACCGCGGGCGCTCTCAGCATGGTGGGCGTGCCGCTGTTCATCGGCTTTATCCCCAAGCTGCAGTTCGCCCAGGCGGCCTTCTCCATGACGTGGCAGAAGTGGCCTGTGCTGCTGGCGCTGGCCATCTCCACGCTGCTGAACGTGCTGTACTTCCTGTACACCGCCATGGTGCTGTGGCTGCC
>CAKTZN010000317.1 GCA_934635545.1 uncultured Oscillospiraceae bacterium
CCGCTGATGATGCGCACCGGCCTGCGGATGCTGCACTGCCACTCCGCCGAGGCGGTGATGGTGGGCGACCGCATGGACACCGACGTGATCTCCGGCATGGAGAGCGGCATGTCCACGGTGCTGGTGCTGTCCGGCGTGTCCACCCGCGAGACGCTGCGCACCTACGCCTACCGGCCCAGCATCGTGCTGGACGGCGTGGGGGATATTCCGGCGCTGGCCCGGGCGGCAAAGAAATGAACAGAGAAAAACCGAAAAGGGACGGGAGTTCCTTTCCGGTTTTTCTTATAGAGAGGGAAAATGGATCACTTTGTTTCCCGGCGGTACATGACCGCCAGCCCCTGCAGCAGCAGGGCGTCGTCCAGGATCACCGGGCGGCGGCAGTGGGGGATCACGCAGTCCGCCAGTCCGCCGGTGGCGACGGCGGTCACCGGTGCGCCCAGGGACGTCTCCAGCCGGTCCAGCATGCCGTCCACCATGGCGGCGGCACCCAGCACGATGCCGCTGCGGAGGCAGTCCACCGTGCTGCGGCTGAGGGCGCTTTCGGGGGCGGTCAGCTCCGGCAGGGGCAGTCCCGTCCGCTGGGACAGCGCCTCCGCGCTCAGGCGGACGCCGGGGGCGATGGCACCGCCCAGGAAGGCGCCGGTCTCATCCAGCACGGAGAGGGTGGTGGCGGTGCCCATGTCGATCAGCACCAGCGGCGGCGTATATTTGGCCAGAGCGCCCTCCGCGGCGGCGATCATGTCGGCGCCCAGGGTCTCCGGCTGGTCAATGCGGATGGGAATGGCGGTCCGGGCCGTTTCGCCCACCACCAGCACCGGGCCGGTGATGAGGGCGGCGAGGGCCTGCCGCAGCGGCTCCGTGACGGCGGCCACGACGCTGGAGAGGATGGCACCCCGGAAGCTCTCGGCGGAATAGCCGTTTTGCGTCAGTGAGGCTTTGATGGCGGCAGTATATCCGGCGGCGTCCATACTGCGGTCGGTGATCAGGCGCGCGGTGCGGCGCACTGCAAGTCCATCCAGGCAGCCCAGCACGATATTGCTGTTGCCTGCGTCTACTGCCAGGATCATGCCACTCGCCTCCGCATGGTGACGATCCGCAGCACGGCGGGAGCCAGCACGATGTTGACGGCCAGCTCCAGCAGGAAGTTGACGCTCATGAAGGCGGAGAGCACCGCCGCCCACGAGGTATCGAAAAACAGCACCAGCACCAGATACAGCACGCCGGTGTTCACGATGGGGCACACGGCCGCCGCGGCTACGACCGCCGCTTTCCCGCTGCGGCGCGATGCCAGTTGGTATACGGCGGCGGCTGCCGCGCCGCACAGCGTACCCTTCACCACGCAGGCGGCGGAGGTGATCAGCGGGTGCAGCGCCAGCATCATCTGGCCGGAGGCGTCGGCCCCGGTCAGCACCATGACCAGCACCACCAGGCCGAACACGGTGCCGATCAGCGCACCGCTGCCGACGCCGTACAGCGCGCCGGCCACCACGATGGGGATCAGCGTCAGGGTGATGGGGAAGCTGCCGAAGCGGATGAAGGTGGCTGCCGTCTGCAGGACCACCACAAGCGCGGTCAGCATGCCCAGTGCCGCCAGGCGGGAAAAGCGATTTTTCATTTGTCAGACCTCCTGCTGTCGCTCCGCCCAGGGCGGATGCAACGCAAATTTTACAGCAGTATATCCGACGGCGTGTCGGCTGTCTATCCATAGCGGGTAAAATTTAAGTAAAATTTGAGGTCCGCGGCAAAAGCATGGCACACCGGCCCGACGCGGACAGATGCCGAAAGAGCAGGACTTTGCAAACGCAAAGTCCTGCTCTTTCGGTAAAAAGAAGCAGAGGTG
>CAKTZN010000318.1 GCA_934635545.1 uncultured Oscillospiraceae bacterium
AGCAACATGGAGCAGGACATCTTGAAGGTATTGATGTCGGAGGAGCAACTGCAGAAGCGGGTGCAGGAGATGGGCGACGAGCTGTACGACCGTTTCCACGACAAGGATCCCATTTTTGTGGGCGTGCTGAAGGGCTGCTTCATTTTCATGGCGGATCTGGTGCGTGCCACCCAGATGAAGAGCGAGATCGAGTTCATCGGCGTCTCCTCGTACAACAACGGCACCAAGAGCTCCGGCGTGGTGCAGATCACCCGGGATCTCCAGAAGGACATCACCGGCCGCCACATCATCGTGGTGGAGGATATCCTGGACTCCGGCAATACGCTGTTCTTCCTGAAGAACTATCTGACCACCAAGGGTGCGGCCTCCATCACCATCGTGACGCTGCTGGATAAGCCCGCCCGCCGGGAAAAGCCCATCGTGGCCGACCTGTCCGGCTTCGAGGTGCCGGACGAGTTCGTAGTGGGCTACGGCCTGGACTACGCCCAGCAGTACCGCAACTATCCCTGCATCGGCGTGCTGAAGCCGGAGGTATACAGCAAGTAACTGGCTGGCATGAAATCTGACGATTTCATTGCCAAAGGGGGTTACGGCCGACTGCGCGTTTTTTGACCTGTTGTAGGGGGCGATGCTCACATCGCCCCGCTGTTTAGTAGGAGAATAACCGCATATGGAACGGGCCGATGTGGGCATCGGCCCCTACCGGCTGTCTCGTGACAGCCAATTTCCCGCTGTGAGGCGGATGGAAACAGGAGGGCGACGCCCTATGAGAGAAGAAGGAAAGCGCCTGGAGGGGAACAAGCCCGCTCCCGGCGCGAAAGAGAAGGAGAAGTGGACGCTGAAGCGGTTCTGGAAGGAATGGAAAGAGGTCGTCTACGTTCTGGCCGCCGTGTTCGTGGTGTTCAAGTTCATTCTGCAGATCGCCTGGGTGCCCAGCGGCTCTATGGAGACCACGCTGCCCACCAGATCGGTGCTGCTGGGCTGGCACCTGACCTATGCGGTGGCCGATCCCATGCCGGAGCGGGGCGATATCGTCACGTTCTGGAGCGATGAGCTGAACAAGGTGCTGGTAAAGCGGATCATCGGCCTGCCCGGTGATGAGATCACGTTTTCCGGCGGCTATGTGTATATCAACGGCGAGCAGTTGGATGAGCCGTATCTGCCGGCCCAGGGCGTCACCGAGTGTGACAGGACCTTTACCGTGCCGGAGGGCTGCTTCTTCCCCCTGGGCGATAACCGCACCGGTTCGCTGGACGCCAGAAGCTGGGAGAATCCCTACGTTCCGGCGTCCGCCATTCTGGCCCGGCCCTTTGTGGTCATCAGCTTCGGCAGCAGCCAGAGCTGGCAGGGAATCCGCCTGATCAAGCAGGGAGGTGCCGTATGAACAGAAGAATGAATTTCCGGCCCCTGATCTTCCTGGTGCTGTGCCTGCTGGTGGTCATGTACCTGGCCCGCACCATGAGCCGCCAGGACGACATCACCTATGGCGAGATGCGCCAGCTCTTCGTCCAGGAGAAGGTACAGTCCTTCGCCATCAACGACACCCGGCTGACCGCCACGCTGAAGGATCAGACCACCGCCACCTGCCATATCCACGATTTCGCCCTGTTCTATGACGATCTCAACGACCTGGTGGTGGAGCAGTACGAAAAGGGCATCATCACCGCCTATGACTATCCCTCCGCCGCGGGCACCAACTGGCTGCAGGTGCTGCTGCCCTATGTGCTGGCGGTGATGGCCTTCATCCTGCTGATGAACCTGATGACCCGCATGAACGGCGGCGGCGCAGGCGGCGTCAGCGACAAGATGGCCCACTTCGGCGA
>CAKTZN010000319.1 GCA_934635545.1 uncultured Oscillospiraceae bacterium
TGGCGGTTATAGTTCTCGCGGGCGGCCTGCATCTTGGCGGCGCGCTTTTCCCGCTTCTCCCGCTCCTTCTCGGTCTCCTCCTCATCCAGCTTCTTGCTGAAGTACTTGTTGAGGAACAGCTCCTGAATGGCGGAGAAGGCGGCGTTGGCGATCCAGTACACGCACAGAGCGGCAGGGAACATAAAGCCCATCCACACCGTCATCAGGGGGAACAGGTACATCATCATCTTGCTCTGGCTGTTCATGGTATTGGAGCTGGCCTTCATGGAGACCATGCTCATCAGCAACTGCAGACCAGCGGCGATGAAGGGCATGATCAGCAGGCCCCATACCGCCCAGCCGCCGCCGGGGAACTGGCTCATGACCTGAGAGGGCTGGCTGGCCAAATCCACGCCCAGGAAGTTGTAGTCCAGATCGATCAGACCGTCGAACTTGCCGGCGAAGTCGGCCCAGTGCTCATGGATGAAGTCGGTCAGATAGATCTGCTCATAGGCGTTGTTGCTGGCAGGCGCGGTATAGCCCAGAGAGGTGGCCAGAGTGGTGATCTCGGTGATCACGTCGTTGGACAGGTTCATGAAGAACCGCAGGGGGGTACGGATGATGTAGTACAGGGCGATCAGGATGGGGAAGGGCAGGAAGGACCACAGGCAGCCGGACATGGGGTTGACGCCCTCCTTGGCGTACAGGTCGGCCATCTCCTGCTGCTGCCGCTCCTTGTTGTTGGCGAAGCGGGTCTGGATATCCTTGATCTTGCCCTGCATCCGGTTCATGCGCAGCATGCTCTTCTTGCTCTTCATCTGGAAGGGCAGGATCACCAGCTTCACCACCAGGGTGAAGAGGATCAGGGCCACGCCGTAGGAGCCGGTCAGGCTGTAGAACATTCTCGTCAGCCATGCGAAAGGCACACAGATATAATATCCGATTTGTGCAAACATTGTTTTTCCTCCGTAGGTCGTTTACTTGTGTTGCGGATGTGGAAAATCGTGGGAAAACACCTCAAACGGTTCGGTTTATGGCACGGGGTCGTACCACCCGCCCTTGTGGAACGGATGGCACCGGAGAAAACGGCGGAACGCCAGCCAGCCGCCCTTGAGCGCGCCGTACTTTTCCACCGCCTCCAGCGCGTACTGGGAGCAGGTGGGGATAAAGCGGCACCGGGGCGGAAACAGGGGAGAAACAGCCGTCTGATAAAAACGGATGGCCTTCAGAAGCGCACGCTTCATGCCTCCGTCTCCACCAGGCCCAGCGCCTCCAGCGCGCGGGCATACTGCCTGTCCATTCTGGCGTAGGGCGTGTGGACAGCCTTGACGCGGCCCACCAGGATCACGTCATAGCCCTTCTTCATCTGAGGAAGGTGCAGGCGGTACATTTCACGCAGCTGGCGGCGGATGCGGTTGCGCACCACAGCCTTGCCCAGCTTGGTGCTGACGGTGACGCCCAGGCGGGTGCGGCCCTGCTTATTCTTCTGGCAATAGACCACAAGACAGGGCTGGACGCTGGACTTCCCCTTTCGGTAAATGCGCCGGAACACATAATTCTCTTTTACGGTCACGGCAGCCTTCATGGTTTCTCCTTTGTGGAAATGGGAAAGAGTCCTTTTGACGTTTTGTAGGGGCCGATGCCCACATCGGCCCGTCCGGCTTACGGATAATATTTCACAATACGGCGGGGCGATGTGGGCATCGCCCCCTACAACATATCATGTGACCCGCTTGTTTATCCCAAAAAATGCAAATACCAACAGGGACGGCAGTTTTCCCTTCCACCGTCCCTGGCTTATTTAAGCTTGTTTGGGGTGCAC
>CAKTZN010000320.1 GCA_934635545.1 uncultured Oscillospiraceae bacterium
AAGAAGCCGCGGTGGGGGCAGCCGGGGCACAGTGCGGGAGGACGCTTGGCCACCTGCACGTCGGTGATGGTCTTGTAGTTGGGCTTGATACCCAGCACGCGCTCACGCACCAGCTCGGTGTTCAGCTCGTACATGACGCCGGTCAGCTCCTTGCCGATGCAGTCGATACCGGCGGCCTTGATCTCGTTCTCCATGAAGGGCTCCAGCTCTTCGATGACGTACAGCTTCTCCACCTTGGAGGCGAAGTCGCGGATCAGGTTCATGGGCAGAGGATAGGTCAGGCCCAGCTTCAGGAAGGAGGTACCCTCGGGGAACACTTCCTTGGCGTACTCATAGGCAATGGAGGCGGTGATGACGCCCACCTTGCCGTCGCCCATCTCCACCTTGTTCAGGCCGTTCTCCAGGGCGGTGGTGCAGCCGTACTCGGCCAGCTTCACCAGGCGCTCCTCCACCAGAGGATGGTTGGCGTAGGCGTTGGCAGGGGCGCAGATGTACTTGCGGGTGTTGCGCTTATACTCGGGGGCCACATGCTCGGTGCGCTCACCGAACTCCACCAGGCCCTTGGAATGGCAGACGCGGGTGGTGGTGCGGTACAGCACAGGGGTATCGAATTCCTCGGAGATCTCGCAGGCCAACTTCACGAAGTCCTTGCACTCCTGGGCATCGCTGGGCTCCACCATGGCGATCTTGGCGGCGCGGGCATAGTGACGGTTATCCTGCTCGTTCTGGGAGGAGTGGCAGGAGGGGTCGTCAGCGGTGACCACCACATAGGCGCCGTTGACGCCCATGTAACCGGCGGTAAACAGGGGGTCAGCGGCCACGTTCAGGCCCACCATCTTCATGGTGCAGAAGGCGCGGGAACCGGCCACGGCTGCGCCGTAAGCCATCTCGGCGGCCACCTTCTCGTTGGGAGCCCACTCGCAGTACACGTCCTTGCCGTACTGGGGCATGTTCTCCAGGATCTCGGTGCTGGGGGTGCCGGGATACGCGGAGCAGACTTTGATACCGGCTTCGTAGACGCCACGGGCGGTGGCCTCGTTACCGGACATCAGATGTTTCATAGTTTTCTTCCACCTTTCTTCTTTTTTCTTACTCTTACTCTTACATTGCGCTATATGTCACTTAACTATTGGAAAACGGGATCAATAAACGCTGGCCTCCTGCTCGCCGTGGAGCACGCGCAGCGCGCCCTCGGCCAGAGAACGCATCTCCTCCTCGCCGGGCAGACGGATGGTCTGGGCGATCTTGCCCACATAGGCGGTGATGTCGTCGCAGAAGAACTGCTCATAGGCCATGCCGCCGGTGAACACGATGGCGTCCACGTCGAAGTGCAGCACGGCGGCCATGGCGCCGATGTCCTTGGAGAGCTGATAGACCAGAGCCTGATAGGCCTCCACATACTTGGGATCGCCCTCCACCACCTTGGCGCAGATGACGCGGAAATCAGTGGTGCCCAGATAGGACAACATACCGGCGCGGCGGCCGAAGGTCTTTTTCACCTCGTCCTTGGTCTTGCCGCTGAAGCAGTAGCTGATGAGCTGGTTGACCGGCAGGCCGCCGGCGCGGTCCATACCCATGGAGCCCTCGTCCTTCACGTTGCACACGTCCACCACGCGGCCCTTCTGGTGGGCGCCCACGCTGACGCCGCCGCCCAGATGGCACACGATCAGGTTCACGTCCTCGTACTTCTTGCCCAGCTCCTTGGCGGCCTTGCGGCCGATGGACTTGTGGTTCAGGGCGTGGAACTGGCACAGGCGGCGGAACTCGGCAAAGCCGGTG
>CAKTZN010000321.1 GCA_934635545.1 uncultured Oscillospiraceae bacterium
CCCGCGTCCGGCTCCATGTCGAAGATGTCCGCCGCCTTGAAGCCCAGCTCCTCGATGGCCTCCTGCAACTGGGGCAGCACGTTCAGGTTATAGGCGTTCTTCATCAGGCTGCGGCCCATCAGGAACTCCAGGGACAGATAGTGCACCCGGCGGGCACCCTCACGGGCGGCCTTCTGCTGGGTCTCCACCCCGTGCTCCACCATGATGTCGCGCAGCACCATGGCGCAGGCCTTCAGCATCTCGCCGTCGCTGGCCTGCTGCTCGGTGCAGCCGTAGTTCAGCCGCAGCTTGCGGATGATAGCCTCCTTCATGTCATGCTTGGTATAGGTCATATGCGATTGTCTCCTTACAGCTTGGAATAGATATCGTGATAGATGCGGGCGCTGCGCGTCCAGCTAAAGTCGGCGGTCATGCCCCGCCGCTGCACGGCGGCAAAGCCCGCCCTGTCGCCTCGGTAAAGTCCGGTGGCCTGTCCCATGACGGACAGCATGGCCCCGGCGTCGTATGCTTCAAACAGATACCCCGTGCCGTCCTCCTGGCCCACCTGGCAGGAATGTACGCTGTCGGCCAGTCCGCCGGTACGGCGGACGATGGGCACCGCGCCATAGCGCATGGCGATCATCTGGGAAAGGCCGCAGGGTTCGCTTCTGGAGGGCATCAGGAACAGATCGGCGCCGGCATAGATGCGGCGGCTCAGGCCCTCGGAATAGGTAATGAGCGCCGCGGCGCGGCCCACATAGCGGCCCGCCTGCGCCCGGAAGAAGTCCTCATAATACCCCTCGCCCTGGCCCAGCACCACAAACTGGCAGCCGGTGGCCATGATGCCGTCAAAGCCGTCCCGGATCAGCTCCATGCCCTTGTGGCCCACCAGGCGGCTGATCACCGCCACCAGCGGCGTGTCCGGCTCCTCCCGCAGGCCCAGCGACACCTGAAGGTCCGCCTTGCACGCGGCCTTGCCGGTCATATCGTCGGGGCCGTAGTGCACCGGGATGGCCATGTCGTGGACCGGGTCATAGGAGGTCATGTCGATGCCGTTCAGTACGCCGTGCATCTTATAGCCGATGGCGTTGACCACAGAGGCCATGCCGTGGGCGTAGTAGTCGTCGTGGAGCTGCTGGGCATAGGTGGGACTGACGGTGGTCACCGCGTCGGACACCAGCATGGCGGCCTTCATCAGGTTCACATCGCCGTCCATCTGGAGAGTGCCGTCATTCCACCAGCCCTCGTGCAGGCCGAACAGGTCGGCCACGGTGTCGGCGCCATAGCGGCCCTGATACTCGATATTATGGATGGTGAACACGGTTTTGATACCCCGCACCGCGTCCCAGCGGGTGGCCACATCCTTGAGATAGATAGGCACCAGCGCCGTCTGCCAGTCGTTGCAGTGGATCACATCCGGCATCCAGTCCAGGCTGGGCATCAGATCCACCACCGCCTTGCTGAAAAAGGCAAAGCGTTCGCCGTCGTCGTACTCGCCGTACAGGCGGCCCCGGCGGAAATAGTGCTCGTTGTCCACGAAATACCAGGTGACGCCCCGGTACTCCATGACGAACAATCCGCAGTACTGGTGCCGCCACGCCACGTCCACATAGATATAGCTGCGATAGATCATCCGCTCACGCCACTGCTGGGGGATCTTATCATACAGCGGCAGGATCACCGCCACCTGATCGCCGTTCTCGGCCAGGGATACCGGCAGACTGCCGGCCACGTCCGCAAGACCGCCCGTCTTGCAGAAGGGAAACGCCTCACTGGCGGCAAACAGTATTTTCATA
>CAKTZN010000322.1 GCA_934635545.1 uncultured Oscillospiraceae bacterium
ATCGACTATCTGCAATTGATGACCAGCGCCGGCGGCAAGGGCTATTCCGGCGAGAACCGCCAGCAGGCGGTGTCCGACATCAGCCGTATGCTGAAGATCATGGCCAAGGAGCTGCAGGTGCCGGTGCTGTGCCTCAGCCAGCTGAGCCGTGCCAACGAAAAGCGCGACAACAAGCGGCCCATGCTGTCCGACCTGCGTGAATCCGGCGCCATCGAGCAGGACGCCGACATCGTCATGTTTCTGTATCGTGACGACTATTATAATGAGGACACGGAAAAGCGCAACATCGCCGAGTGCATCGTGGCCAAGAACCGCCACGGCGAGACCGGCAAGGTGGAGCTGCGGTGGATGCCGGAGTATACCGCCTTCGGCACGCTGGAGAACCGCTACGGCGACGACGGGGAGTAAGGGCATGGATCTGCTTCCCTGGATGGAACGCTGGCACATGCTGCCGCCGGAGGGCGGCGTGATTCTGTGCGCCGTGTCCGGCGGACGGGACTCCGTGTGCCTGCTGCACTATCTGACCACCATCGCGCCGCGCCGCGGCTTTACCGTGGCGGCGGCGCACCTGAACCACCGGATGCGGCCCGAAGCGCAGCGGGACGAGGATTTCGTCCGCGAGCTGTGCCGGACGCTGAACGTTCCCTTCTATACCGAGGCCGCGCCCGTCTATGAGACGGCGGAGCGCTGGGGTCTGGGCGTGGAGGAGACGGGACGGCGGCTGCGGTACGACTTTCTCTTCCGCACGGCGGACGCCATCGGCGCGGCGTATATCGCCACCGCCCACCACGCCCAGGATCAGGCGGAGACGGTGCTGCTGAACCTGCTGCGGGGCACCGGGCCGGAGGGCCTGGGCGGCATTCCACCGGTGCGGGGCAGGATCGTCCGGCCCCTGCTGCAGACCGGCCGGGCCGAGATCGAGGACTATCTGCGGGCGAACAGACTGCCCCATGTGGAGGACAGCACCAACGAGGACACCCACTATGCCCGCAACCGCCTGCGGCGGGAGCTGTGGCCCCAACTGGAGACCGTCAACCCCGCCGTGACCCGCGCCATCGGCCGCACGGCGGAGATCGTCCGGGGCGAGAACGCCTATCTGGACACCCTGGCGGCGGAGCGCCTTCCGGCGGAGGGTACGGCGGTGGAAACGGCGGCGCTGCTGACCGCGCCGGAGCCCTTGCGGCCCCGGATGGTACGGCTGCTGCTGGACCGGCTGCCCACCGGAAAGAAGGACGTGGGCGCGGTGCATATGGACGCGGTACTGGCGCTGACCGGAAGCGGCGGTACGCTGGATCTTCCCGGCGGAGCGCGTGCCGTGTGCCGGGATGGCTGGTTGCGCCTGACGGTGAAGGCGCCTGCGCCGCCGGAAATGACGCTGCGTCAGGGCCTCAACCGCTGGGGCGATTACGACATCACCCTCCGCGGCGGGGAAGAACACCGCGTCACCGTCCGTAGCTGGAAAAGCAGCGACCGTATGGCCGCGGAGCGGGGCAGCCGCAGTCTCAAGCGGCTGTTTGCCGACGCGGGCATCCCCGCTGAGCTGCGGGACAGCCTTCCCGTGGCCTGCGTGGACGGCACGCCCCATGCCGTATACGGCATCAAGGAGAGAACCGCGCCGCACAGCGGCGAAACCATACAAATCATCATCAACAAACGAGAAAACCATAAGGAGGATACCGGGAATGGGTAAGAGCAACATGGAGCAGGACATCTTGAAGGTATTGATGTCGGAGGAGCAACTGCAGAAGCGGGTGCAGGAGATGGGCGA
>CAKTZN010000323.1 GCA_934635545.1 uncultured Oscillospiraceae bacterium
TTGTAATATGGGGGAGTTTGGGCATGGGAATTGCGGACGTCATATCGCTGCTGGGCGGCATCGCGCTGTTTTTATACGGCATGGCCGTCATGGGCGACAACCTGAAGAAGGTCGCCGGCAGCAAGCTGGAGCTGGTGCTCTATAAGCTGTCCGGCACGCCCATCAAGGGCGTGCTGCTGGGCACCGCCGTCACCGCCGTGATCCAGTCCTCCTCCGCCACCTCCGTGATGGTGGTGGGCTTCGTCAACTCCGGCATGATGAAGGTGCGGCAGGCCATCGGCGTTATCATGGGCGCGATCCTGGGCACCAGCGTCACCGGGTGGATCCTGTGTCTGAACAGCATCTCCGGCGGCAGCGGCTGGGTGGATCTGCTGTCCACCGCCACGCTGACGGGTATGTTCGCCATCGTGGGCATCCTGCTGCGGATGACGAAGGGCAAGCCCTCCCGCAAGCATCTGGGCAACATCCTGCTGGGCTTCGCGGTGCTGATGTACGGCATGACCGCCATGTCCGGCGCGGTGGCGCCCCTGAAGGAGAGCGAGGCGTTCATCGCCATCCTCACCAAGTTCTCCAACCCCATTCTGGGTATTCTGGTGGGTCTGGCCTTCACCAGCGTGCTGCAGAGCGCCAGCGCCGCCGTGGGTATCCTGCAGGTGCTGGCCGGTACCGGCGCCATCACCTTCGAGATCGCCCTGCCCATCACCATGGGCATCGCCATCGGCGCCGCCGTGCCCGTGCTGCTGTCGGCCCTGGGCGCCAACATCAGCGGCAAGCGCACCGCCTTTGTGTACCTGCTGATCGACGTGCTGGGCGTGGTCATCTGGGCGATGCTGTTCTACACCGCCAACGCCATCTTCCACTTCCCGTTCCTGTCCACCGTCATGACCGCCGTCACCGTGGCGCTGATGAACACCCTGTTCCGTCTGGCCACCGTGGCGGTGCTGACCCCCGCCATCCCCCTGATGGAGAAGCTGGTTGTGTGGCTGATCCCCGACAAGGGCGACGATCCCCAGGCGCGGCACGACATGGACCGCCTGGAGGAGCGCTTCCTCCAGCACCCGGCCCTGGCCATCGAGCAGAGCCGCCTGGTGACCGACTCCATGGCCGAGCATTCCCGCGCCAACCTGCTGCGGGCCATGCACCTGCGGGAGGCGTACACCGACCGGGGCTATGAGCAGGTGGAGGAATCCGAGGAGCTCATCGACCGGTATGAGGACAAGCTGGGCACCTATCTCATGAAGCTGACGGCCCGCTCCCTGTCCCCGGAGCAGACGGAGGAGGTAGCCAAATATCTGCACACCATCTCCGACTTCGAGCGTATCTCCGACCACGCCTGCAACGTGGCCGACGTGTGCCAGGAGATCGACGAGAAGAAAATCGTCTTTTCCGACAGCGCCCTTCACGAGCTGAACGTGCTGGAGGCCGCCGTCACCGAGATCCTGGCCATCTCCATCGACGCCTTCACCAGCGGCGACCTGCAGATGGCCGCCCGGGTGGAGCCGCTGGAGGAGATCATCGACGGACTGTGCGACGAGATGAAGTCCCACCATGTGGATCGCCTGCAGCAGGGCGTGTGTACCCTGAACCAGGGCTTCGTGTTCAACGACCTGCTGACCAACTACGAGCGCGTGGCCGACCACTGCTCCAACATCGCCGTGGCCGTCATCGAGGTGGAGAGCGACAGCTTCGACACCCACGAATATCTCAACAGCGTCAAGGCCATGAAGGACGCCTCCTTCGCCCGGTACTATGACGAATA
>CAKTZN010000324.1 GCA_934635545.1 uncultured Oscillospiraceae bacterium
GGCGTGTGGCCCAGGATCAGGATGGGCATGGCGATGCCGTTGTGGCGCAGCTCCATGGCCTCGTCGATGCTGGACACCGCCAGATAGTCGGCGCCCAGCCCCTCCAGCGTCCGCGCCACCTGCACGGCGCCGTGGCCGTAGCCGTCGGCCTTCACCACCCCCAGAAACTTCACGCCGGGGCCCACGTGGGCCCGCAGGGCCGTATAGTTGTGGGCCAGCGCGTCAAGATCGATCTCGGCCCAGGTTCTCCGTAATGTGGATTCCATCTGTATTTCCTCCTTGTACCATCGGTTGGTAGGGTCAATTCTCCGGTTCGTTCAGTGTGCAGGAAAAGGCCAGCAGCTTCACCGATACCACCACCGCGCCGTCGGCGGAGAACTCCGCGTACCGGGGCAGCAGCGTTTCCGCGTCCAGCCACGCCGTGCATGTCAGCGGCGTATCCCCGGCGGTGGTGTCCAGCGTCAGGCGGCAGCACGCCGTGTCCTCCAGCGTCTCCCGGCTCTCCTCCAGCAGATAGCCGCTGCCGATGGCGCGCAGCAGAAGGGGAAGGGCGTTGACCGGCCCGAACCGCCCTACGCTGCCCGCCGACAGCACCGCCCCGTCATAGGCGATGGTCAGCTCGTCGCCGGACACCGTGGCCGATACCCCCGCCACCGTCTCCGGCGCGGTGACGGTCACGGTGGAGCACTCCGGCGTAAAGGCGCACTGCAGGGTGAAGCTCCGTTTCTCCTGCGGGGTGTGGAACGTGACCTCCGCCTCCATCTGCGCGGTACCGATACGGCTGTACTGGGCCTGGATATCCGCCGCCGCGCCGCTCTTTTTGCCGCAGCCGCCGCACAGAAGCAGCAGGCACAGCGGCAGGATCAGCATGCGTTTCATGTGATTCTCCCTCCGAAAACGTGATCTCGGAAGGCATTCCCGTTATCCCAGCTCGATCTCTTTATAGGCGTAGGGCAGCCGGGCCAGCAGGTCGGCGGGGGACATGCCCCGTTCCCCCAGCTCCGCCGCCGCCATGTCGCCCGCCAGACCGTGGCAGTACACGGCGGCGCAGCAGGCGTCGAAGGGCGCCATCCCCTGGCCCAGCAGGCTCACCACCATGCCGGAGAGGATGTCGCCGCTGCCGCCCTTGGCCATGCCGCTGTTGCCGGTGGTGTTCACCGCCAGACGGCCATCCGGCGCCGCTACGATAGTGCGGTGGCCCTTCAGGATCAGGTACACGCCCCAGCGGGCGGCGTAGGCCCGTGCGCCGCTCTCCCGGCCCCGGCTCAGGTCGCCGCCGGCGCGGAAGAACTCCCCCTCGTGGGGCGTCATCACCGTCACCTTGTCCCGGCGGCCCCTGATGTCAGGTATATGCATCTCGAAGGCGTTTATGCCGTCGGCGTCCAGCACCAGGGGCTTGTCCATGTCGGTGAGCCGCCGGGTCAGGGCGTCGCTCTCGTCGCTGCGGCCCATGCCGCAGCCGATCAGCACCGCGTCGCACCCGGCGATCCGCTGCCGGATGGCGTCCTCCGCCGCCAGGGCCAGCTTACCCTGCCGGGACGGCAGGGGAGAGGGCATGGCGCTCTGGCACTTCACCGCCACGATGGGCCAGATATCCTCCGGCACCCCCAGATATACCAGGCCGCTGCCGCTGCGGACGGCGGCGGAGGCCGCCAGCACCGGCGCGCCGGTGTAGCCCACCGCGCCGCACAGGCAGTACACCTTGCCGAAGGTGCCCTTGTGGCCCTCCGGGTCCCGGTGGGGCAGGATG
>CAKTZN010000325.1 GCA_934635545.1 uncultured Oscillospiraceae bacterium
GTGAAGGCTTTGATCAATGGTACGCCTCGCCATGTGTATGTTTGTACCCGGTGCCTGCGTTCCGGTAAAGTTACCCGCGCGATCTGAAACATAACATGAGCAAAAGCTCTGTGGGAGACCACAGAGCTTTTTTCATGCCCGCGGGCCCCGTCCGCCGCCTGAAATTTTTTTGCCCTTTCCCACTGAAATTGTCAATTTTTGTAAAACATGCTGAAATTCACCGGCCCCGTCCGCCGCTTTTTTCGGGCAGAAGTGCTGTTGACCAAGTGAAAAACGTGTGTTATAGTATCGCCAATCTTTTGAAAGGAGCCGGAGCAAATGGTACAGAACATTCGTTACGCCGTCGCATATCGATTTTTTACCTATTACTTTTTTGACGAAAAAGTAATAGCGATTTGTGATGCCCGTAACCGGAATTCTGTTTGCCCAACGCTCTGAGCGCCGTTCAAGCCATTGCGTTAAATCAAACCCGCTGTATGGACCACAAGTCCGTGCAGCGGGTCTTTTTTTAACCAAAAACACATTTTCAGGAGGATCATACCATGAAAGCCAAACGTATCACATCTCTCATTCTCGCCCTTGCGCTGGCGCTGAGCCTGTGTCTGACCGGCTGCGGCAGCCAGGGCGGCGACACCCAGGAGCCCGCCGGAGAGAGCACCGGCAGCGACGATGCCAAGTACACCGTCGGCATCTGCCAGCTCGTGCAGCACGACGCGCTGGACGCCGCCACCCAGGGCTTTATCGATGCGCTGAACGAGGCACTGCCCGGCCAGGTGAAGATCGTTGAGAAGAACGCCTCCGGCGATTCTGTCAACTGCTCCACCATCGTCAACGGCTTCGTGTCCGACGGTGTGGATCTCATCATGGCCAACGCCACGCCCGCCCTGACGGCCGCCGCCTCCGCCACCAGCGATATCCCCATCCTGGGCACCTCCATCACCGCATACGGCGTGGCCCTGGACATGGACGACTTCAACGGCACCGTGGGCGGCAACATCTCCGGCACCTCCGACCTGGCTGATCTGGAGAAGCAGGCCGCCATGATCACCGAGTGGTTCCCCCAGGCCAAGAAGGTGGCTCTGCTGTTCTGCTCCGCCGAGCCCAACTCCCGCTATCAGATCGAAGAGGTGGCCAAGCATCTGGCTGACGCCGGTATCGAGACCGCGGAATACGCCTTCACCGACACCAACGATGTGGCTTCCGTCACCCAGGCCGCCTGCGACTACGCCGACGTGATCTACATCCCCACCGACAACACCGCCGCCGCCAATACCGAGGCCATCGCCAACGTGCTGATCCCCGCCGGTGTGCCCGCCATCTGCGGCGAGGAGGGCATCTGCTCCGGCTGCGGCGTGGCGACCCTGTCCATCAGCTACTACGACCTGGGCAAGACCACCGGTCAGATGGCCGCCAGGATCCTGACCGGCGAGGCGGACATCTCCGCCATGCCCATCGAATACACCACCGCGACCCCCAAGTACAACCCCACCATCTGCGAAGCCCTGGGCATCACCCCGCTGGACGGCTACACCGCCATCGAGGACTGATCCCCGCCTTCCCACGGGAGGATGCACGCCGCATCCTCCCGCACTCTGAAATCAAAGGAGCATGACCTATGAGTTTCCTTTCCTCGCTGATGAACGCGCTGCCCGGCGCGGTCGCCCAGGGACTGGCCTGGGGCATTATGGCCATCGGCGTTTACATCACCTTCCGTATCCTGGACGTGGCCGACCTGACGGTGGACGGCTC
>CAKTZN010000326.1 GCA_934635545.1 uncultured Oscillospiraceae bacterium
GGCCGCATCATCGGCCGCGAGGGCCGCAACATCCGCGCCATCGAGACGCTGACCGGCGCCGATCTCATCATCGACGATACCCCCGAGGCCATCACGGTGTCCTGCTTCGAGCCGGTACGCCGCGAGGTGGCACGCCTTGCATTGGAAAAGCTCATCGCCGACGGCCGCATCCACCCCACTCACATCGAAGAGATGGTGGAGAAGGCCAAGCGCGAGGTGGATGCCGTCATCCGCTCCGAGGGCGAACGCGCCGTGCTGGAGACCGGCGTCCGCGGCCTGCACCCCGAGCTGCAGAAGCTGCTGGGCCGCCTCCACTACCGCACCAGCTATGGCCAGAACGTGCTGCAGCACTCTATCGAGGTGTCCCACATCGCCGGCATGATGGCCGCCGAGCTGGGCGCCGACGTCCACGCCGCCAAGCGTGCTGGTCTGCTGCACGATATCGGCAAGGCGCTGGATCACGAGTTTGAGGGCACCCATGTGTCTCTGGGCGTGGAGTACGCCCGGAAGTACAAGGAGAAGGAAGAGATCATCCACGCCATCCAGGCCCATCACGGCGACGTGGAGTGCAAGACGCTGGTGGCCTGCCTGGTGCAGGCGGCCGACGCCATCTCTGCCGCCCGTCCCGGCGCACGCCGCGAAAACCTTGAGAATTACATCAAGCGTTTGCAGAAGCTGGAGGAGATCACCAGCTCCTATCCCGGCGTGGAGAAGAGCTATGCCATCCAGGCGGGCCGCGAGGTGCGCGTGATGGTGAAGCCGGAGCAGGTCAGCGAGGATCAGATGGTCATCCTGGCCCGTGAGCTTGCCAAGCGCATCGAGAACGAGCTGGAGTACCCCGGCCAGATCAAGGTACACGTCCTGCGTGAGACCAAGGTCGTGGAATACGCGAAATAAATCAACAACACTGTGCGACACCCTCCCCCGGGGTGCCGCACAGTTGCATCCAGGGAGGAATATGCTATGAGACGAAAGCTTTTGGCCCTGCTGCTGGCGGCCTGTATGGTGCTGCCGGTGCTGTCCGGCTGCGGCGGACAGCCCTCTGATGTTCCGCCGTCCCAGAGCGGCCAGACCCAGCAGCAGGAAACGCCGACGACGCAGCCGAACGAGGGCTTTGTGGCCTCTGTCGGCGGCAGTGTGGAGGATCCGGAGGGACTGGCAACGGAGGAACAGAAGACGCTGATGAGCGATCTGCTGATCCGGTGGTACAGGGATCTTGCCCTGTTTGAGGAGCCGCAGATGGCGGAGCTGTTCGCCGACGAAAAGGACGCCGCCATGCACGAGGCATCCATCCGCACCCTGAACGCCATCCGGCAGCAGGCGCTGACCGACCTGCGGATGCAGGACGTGGACTTTGTGCTGACCGTCACCAAGGCGGAGCCCTCCACCGAGGAGGACGCCGTGGAGGGACAGGTACATATCGAGGCCAGCGAGTCCGCGGTGATGCACTTTGCCGCCACGCCGGAGGTGGACAGCAAGCTCTATGACGTGCCCCACATCTTCGAGCTGGTGCCCGCAGAGAACGGCGGCTGGCTGATCCGGCATCACGAGGCCGACGACAACCCCTATTTCAGCCTGACCTATGAGGAGGGCGCGGCGACGGACGGACGGCTCCAGCAGCTGCTGCGTGCCATCGAGCGGCGGCAGCTCCAGCGGCAGGAGACGGTGCAGGTGACGCTGACGTGCGACCATCCCTATGACCGGGCGGCGGC
>CAKTZN010000327.1 GCA_934635545.1 uncultured Oscillospiraceae bacterium
CTTCAGCTCATGGGACACGTTGGCGGTGAACTCGCGGCGGCTGCGCTGGGCCAGGGCCTGATCCGTCACGTCGAAGGACAGCACCACCGCGCCGGTGACGGTGTCGCCGGACTGAATGCGGCTGATGTCCAACTGATAGGCCCGTCCGGCCCGCTCCGTCTGGATCTCGCTGTGGCCGCCGGTCATGGCGTCGTGAAGGGCACGGCTCACGTCGGGGCTGCGCTCAATGGTGAGGAAATCCCGGCCCACGCAGTCCTTCTCCGCGTGGAACAGGGTGCAGGCCGCCGGGTTGATGCTGATGATCTCGCTCTTCTCGTTCAGCAGCACCAGACCCTCCTGCATGCTGCCGGTGATCTGGCCGAACTCGTCCCGCTTCCGCCGCAGCTCGCCCAACTGGGCGTCGATCTGGCGGCGCTGCTGGTTGATGCGGCCCAGCAGAGGCGACAGCTCCTCGTAGGTGTCGTTTTCCAGGGGGTGCTCCAGATCCAGCTCGTTGAGGGGCTTTACGATATGCTGAGCCAGCCGCCGGGCCAGCAGGGCCGACAGGGCCAGCGCCAGCACCAGCACGATCAGGAAGGGCTGGAGCATGCCCAGCACCAGCACGCCCGCGGTGGCGCGGCTGATGGAGATACGCAGCACGGTGCCGTCATCCAGGCGCTTCGCCTGATAAATGGTCTTTTCCAGCAGCGTGGCGGAGTAGCGGCTGGACTCGCCCTGCCCCGTCAGCAGCGCCTGCTGGATCTCCTGGCGCTGGCCGTGGTTCTCCATACCGGTGGCGTCGGTGCGGGTGTCGTACAGCACGGTGCCGTTGGCCGCCACCCAGGTGAGGCGGTAGCGGTCAGAGCTGAGGGATTGGAGGTAGCTCTCTCCCTCCCCCTGCTGCATGGCGGCGGCCGCCAGACTCAGCTCGTCCTTGAGCTGCTGCTCCTGCACGCCGCAGAAGTATTCGTAAAGGCAGCCCATAATGATCACCAGGCTGGCCAGCAGCACCGCGCCCGCCGTGATCACCATGGAGCGGAAAATTCGTTTCGTCATGTCCGTGCCTCCCATCTGTAGCCCACGCCACGCACCGTCTCGATGCGGTCGCCGCACGCGCCCAGCTTCTGGCGCAGGGTGCGGATGTGCATATCCACCGTGCGGCTCTCGCCCACATAGTCGGCGCCCCACACGTCGTTGAAGAGCTGATCCCGCGTGAAGGCCATGCCGGGGTGGGACAGGAACAGCCGCAGCAGCTCGAACTCCTTATAGGTCAGGGTCACGCGCTCCCCCGCCGCCGTGACGGTATGGCCGTCCAGATCCAGCGTCACACCGCCGCCGGAGAGCCGTCGGCCCTGCTGGGCCGGGGCGCAGCGCCGCAGCACCGCCTTCACCCGGGAGACCATCTCCATCATGCCGAAGGGCTTGACCAGATAGTCGTCGGCCCCCATGTCAAGGCTCTGGATCTTGTCGTACTCCATGCCCTTGGCGGTGGCCATGATGACGGGCACCGCCTGCGTCCGGGGCGTCTGGCGCAGATAGCGCAGCAGGGACACCCCATCCTCGCCGGGCAGCATCACGTCCAGCAGCACCAGGTCCGGTGTCTCGGTCTCCAGCGCCTCGCGAAAGGAGGCGCCGTCGGAAAAGCCCCGGGCCTCGAACCCGGTGGAATTCAGGGTATATACCTCGATCTCGCGGATGCCGCTGTCATCCTCCACACACCAGATCATGTC
>CAKTZN010000328.1 GCA_934635545.1 uncultured Oscillospiraceae bacterium
AGGAAGATTCTTCCTGCGTTTTTGCTTACTATTTTTGTCGCGGCACTTGCCGACGCCGCGATACCGCAGGAAAAGAAGGAGCGCCGAAATCGCTTCGGCGCAGATCAGAAAAAAGAAGCTTTGTAAAAGCCGTTGGGACGATACGGCGGGAAAATCGTTCAGGGAGAGGCAAGCTCCCGCCCTGTATGCCGCAGTCAGAGTGCGGCACCGGTCATACAGGGTATCGCGCATCCCTCGATCCGTCGCCGGGCGGATCACAGGACACCGGCGGAGCCTTCCGCAGCCGAGTTCAGCGGCCTAGTGTCCGCGGTTGCTCACACGAGCAGAGGTCAAAACCTCCATACCGCAGCGTACTGACCTGGCACAAGTAAAGAGAGACAGACATGCAGGCGAGCCGCAAAAAGCACGCAGCACCAAGGCTTTCCGCTCGCGGCAGTCTATCCTTTCTACGGAGAAGCACCGGAAACGGCGCTCCTTGCCAACGGATGAAGTGCGCCCATCTGAACATGACTTTGATTTCAAGGAGATTTCTTTATATGACCACAAACGGTATTTACCACACTCTCGTTACCCAGTTGGACAAGCTGGCCCGGCACAACCGACAAGGCAGCTTCCGCACGAAGGATCGCTACTACGAGGCGGTCAAGCGCTTCTGCGCCTACCTCGCTGTCCACTACCATCTGCAAAAGCTGGAGAACATCAGCGGCAAGCATCTGGTGAGCTATGTCCTCTATTTGCAGGAGCAGGGCAAGTCAGCCAGCACCATCAAGACCGACCTCTCCGCCATCCGCTTTTTTCACGACAAGATGTCCCATCCTCGTTACACGCTGCCGGGCAACGAAGAACTGGGGGTCACGCTGGAACGCCGTCGCTTCGGACAGCAGGATCGCACATGGACGAACTCGGAGTTTGGCAAGCTGATCGGCCGCGCCATGGCGGAGGAGCGGGAGGACTACATCCTCGCCCTGTATCTGGCTCGTTATGCCGGTCTGCGCATCCATGAGTGCTTCCGCATGGACACCGCCGCGGCGGAGCGTGCGCTGCGTGAAAACGCCCTCACCGTGAAAGGCAAGGGCGGCAAGGTGCGTATCGTCCCCATCGAGGACGACCGTATCACGATGATGCTGCAAAGGCTGCTGGAGCAAACGGAGCGCGGCCACAAGCTGTTGGTGCCGGATGGCGTCCCCACTGACCGGGCCATCAGCGGAATGCAGCAATTCATCATCCGCCACCGTGACGCCATCTGCGACCCCACCGCGCCGGACAGGCGCATTACCTTCCACGGACTGCGACATACCTACGCCGCCGAAAAGTACACATCTCTCGTCAACGGCGGCATGACGCCCTTGGACGCCCATTTCACCGTGTCACGCCTGTTGGGACATGAGCGACCCGATGTGACGGACATCTATCTGGCTTCTGTGAAGGGAGACGCTGCCCGTGGAGAATAAGTATCACGATTTGAACGACCTCCCCATGATCCTGCGGGTGGAGGACTTAATGCCCATCCTCGGCATCGGCCGCAACACCGCCTATGAGCTGATCCGCAGCGGACAAATACGAAGCGTCCGCATTGGTAGGCAAATTCGCATTCCGAGGGAATCTCTGCTGGAGTTCCTGCGGAAGTAAAACTCTTCGTCGGAAAAAGTTTTTTTGACGGAATCGGCTGCCCATGCTATACTGAACCGCATGAATGGGTACTCCGCTT
>CAKTZN010000329.1 GCA_934635545.1 uncultured Oscillospiraceae bacterium
CAGACCCTTGTCGATGACGTCCTGCATCATCTTGGGGGAGAAGTACATGCTCATCATGTCGTCGAAGTAGGTGTTGGCGATGGTGCCCTCGGTGGTGTCGGCCATCACATCATACAGCTCCTGCATGCCGCCGATGGCGGAAATGTACACGTTCAGGCTTGCCAGGTCGGCCTTCAGCGCGTCGGAAGCGGTCTCGATGTAGTTCATGACGCCGAAGGTCATCTCATCGTCCATGGAGTAGATGTACAGGTTGCCGCCGTTGGCCTTGGCAGCAGCGACGATCTCCTCCATCTTCTGCTCCATGTAGTCATAGGCCTTATCGGCAGACCAGTCGCAGACGGTGGCATAGGTGTTCAGAGCGGCATCCACAGCGGCCTCGTCCCACACCTCGGTGGTCTCGAAGTCCTGGCCCAGGGCCTTGTCGGAATACTTCTCAGCACCGGTCAGGAACTCCTTGAAGCCGTCAGCGCGGCGGGAGCAGACGGTACCGTTGTCGCCGTACAGGGTGACGATGGTGTCGTTGGGCTTCATGCCGTTCTTCTGCAGCCAGTAAGCGATACCGCGGCCGCACTGCCAGTTATCACCGGAAGCGTTCAGCACGGCATACTTCTCAGTAGCCTCGATGATACGGTCGAAGGAGATGAAGGGGATGGCCTCGGCATACAGGGCCTCCTGGCCGGCCTGGGCGGAATCGTCCAGAGCCATCATGACCACGATGGCGGCGTCGCCGTTGGCGATGATGGTGTTGACCTGGTCCACCTGCTCCTCACCGGAAGAGGCGGGCATGTACACGGCCTTGTACTCACCGGCAGCGGTGATCTCCTCGCACTTAGCCTGGGCATAGGCACCAGCCTGAGCGGTCCAGCCGTGGTCGGGGGTGGGGCCCATCACGTAGATGGTGCTGCCGGCGGCAGGGGTCTGATTGTCCTGGGCATCGGGGGTGGTGTTGTCTCCGCCGCAAGCGACCAGAGCCAGCGCCATTGCCATCGCCAGGATCAGCGCAATGATCTTTTTCATGCAATTTCCTCCAAATACATGTTTATTATATAATACCTGCGAACAGGCACTATATCGGTTTTACCGCCGGGCCTTACAGGGCCACGGCCTTCTCCTCCTCCGCCGAACGCAGGCAGGCGAACACGGCCCGCATGGAGCGGACGATATCCTCGGCGTCCAGGATGCTGGGACGGCCCTCCTCCACGGCGGCGACGAACTCGTCGATGACGCCGGAGGACGCCTGCTGGGCATCGTCGTTGGTCTGGAGCCGGTCAAGGGCGTACAGCACCTGGGTGCCGTCGGCATTGACGATCTTCAGGGAGTACTGGGGGTCGGCGTAGAGCTTCATGATGCCCTTTTCGCAGAACAGGGTGGTGGCGTTGCACTCTTCGCCGTAGTGGGTCCAGCTTGTGGTGACGGTGCCCATGGCGCCGTTGGCGAAGGTGAGCACCTCCACGGAGTTGTCGTCCACCTCGATGGGGGTGCCGTCGGGGAACTTCTTGTCCAGCACCTTCATATTGGAGTAGACAGAGGTGATCTCGGCGCCGATGAGATAGCGCATCAGGTCGATCTTGTGGATGCCCAGGTCGGCCATGGAGCCGAAAGAGGCACTGGCCTTCTTGAAGAACCAGGTGTTGGCGCTCTTGTCCATGCTCCACATCTC
>CAKTZN010000330.1 GCA_934635545.1 uncultured Oscillospiraceae bacterium
GCGCTGGCCCTGACCGGACAGGTCAGCTATGCCGCCGCCATCCCCATCATCATGGGCCAGAATATCGGCACCACCGTTACGGCCATGATCTCCTCCATCGGCACCAATAAGAACGCCCGACGCGCCGCCGTGGTGCACCTGATGTTCAACGTCATCGGCGTGGTGGTGCTGCTGACGGTGTTCTGCATCGTCAAGGCCGTCTTTGCCCCGGCCATTCTCAACGAATCCGCCACCATGTACGGCATCGCCATCGCCCACTCTCTGTTCAACATCCTGTGCACCGCCATGCTGCTGCCCTGCGGCAACCTGCTGGAGAAGCTGGCCATCCGTCTGGTGCCCGACGCGGCCCACAGGGAAGAGACGGCCGTAGAGCTGGACGAGCGCCTGCTGGCCACTCCCTCCCTGGCCCTGCGCCAGTGCCGCGCCGTGGCCAACGACATGGCCGAGTGTGCCGTCCGTGCCCTGGAAAACGCACTGACCGCCTTTACCCATTACACCCCCGCCCTGGCGGACAGCATCCGCGCCGACGAGGATCGCTGCGACCACTATGAGGATGTGATCGGCACCTATCTGGTGAAGCTCAGCGCCCAGAAGATGGGCGAGGCCGAGAGCGAGGAGGCCACCGAGCTGCTGAAGACCATCGGCGACCTGGAGCGCATCTCCGACCACGCCGTCAACGTGCTGGAATCGGCGGAGGAGCTGCAGTCCAAGGGGCTCTCCTTCAGCGGCAGCGCCAGGGCCGAGCTCATCACCCTCTCCGACGCCATCCGCGAGATCCTGTCTCTGGCCAAGACCGCCTTCCTGCACCAGGACGTGGAGGCCGCCATGAAGGTGGAGCCGCTGGAGCAGGTCATCGACACACTGAAGGAGGAAATGCGCACCCGCCACATCCTGCGGATGCAGCAGGGCCAGTGCAGCATCGAGGCCGGCTTTGTCTGGTCTGACCTGCTGACGGATCTGGAGCGCACCTCCGACCACTGCTCCAATATCGCCGGGTGCGTCATCGACGCCGCCCAGCACAACCTGAACCTTCACGAAACGCTCCACGCCATCCGCCGCAGCGACGGCAGCTTCCAGCGCCGCTTCCACTCCTATCTGGAAGCCTATTCCTTACCTACTCTTCCATCCATGTAAACGTGAAACGCCCTGCCGCCTCAAAGGCGCAGGGCGTTTCACGTTATTCTTATAAAAATCCTCTGATATCCACCGCCAGCCGCTCCTCCAGGGCAATGAGCCGCCTGGTGATGTCCTTGGCGGTCTCGTCCGCCGCCTGGTACTGGTTCAGGTAACGGCTCAGGGACTTGACCCCCATGTTGCAGCCGTCGGTCATCAAACCGGCAATGGTCTCGTCCGAGTCGTCCATCCCCAGCTTCATGCCGGTCTTCATGTGGGACATGCTCTTGGCGATGGGGTTGGGGTCTTTCCCCTCGTCGCCGTATTTGTCCAGCAGCGTCTGGATCTCCGCCTTCAGCTTGTCGTGCTGGGCCTCGCAGTCGGTCAGCAGGCGGCGGAAGCGCTTGTCCGCCACCCGATCCACCACGTCGCTGATGGCCGACACGCCCATTTTGATGCCCGCGTCACACTCCCGCAGCAGCCGGATGGTATCCGGTTCCACCATTGGTCATCCACTCCTTTGTTCAGATGGCCTTAGTGTACCCGG
>CAKTZN010000331.1 GCA_934635545.1 uncultured Oscillospiraceae bacterium
TATCTCACCGAGGAGATGGACGTGACCCAGGGCAAGCTGTCCATGGGCTGGCGCTGCGATACCGACGACGTGCCCGCCATGATCATGGCCAACCTGATCTTCGGCGGTACCAGCAATGCCAAGCTGTTTCTGAATGTCCGGGAAAAACTGTCCCTCTGCTACTACGCCTCCTCCAGCTATGCCCGCTCCAAGGGCATCATGACCGTGTCCTCCGGCATCGAGTGCAAGGACTTCCAGAAGGCCCACGACGAGATCCTGCACCAGTTGGAGCTGGTGAAGCAGGGCCAGTGGGAGGACTGGGAGCTGCAGGGCGCTATGGCCACCATGTGCTCGTCCCTGACCTCCCTGTCCGACTCGCAGGGCGCGCTGGAGAACTACTATCTGGGCCAGACGGCCACCGGCGCGGAGGATACGCCGGAGGATCTGATGGCCGCCCTGCGTCAGGTGACGCCGGAGCGCATCCGGAAGGCCGCCCAGAGCTGCCATCTTGACACCGTATTCTTCCTGAAGGGAAAGGAGGAGAGCGCATGCTGACCAACTATACCCGTATCGGCGAGACCGCCCGCTGGAAGACGCTGCCCAACGGCCTGCCGGTGTGCGTCGTACCCAAGAAGGGCTTTCAGCGGAAGTACGCCCTGTTCGCCACCCGCTACGGCGGCATGGATATGAAGTTCCAACTGGACGGCCAGTGGCTGGATACCCCCGCCGGCATCGCCCACTATCTGGAGCATAAGATGTTCGACACCGCCGAGGGCAATGCCCTGCAGGAACTGGCGAAGAACGGCGCCGAGCCCAACGCCTTTACCTCCAACGCCATCACCTGTTACTATTTCAGCTCCACCGAGCAGTTCTATGAGAATCTGAGGATCCTGCTGTCCTTTGTGTCCGTGCCCTATTTCACCGACGAGTCGGTGGAGAAGGAGCAGGGCATCATCGGCCAGGAGATCGGCATGATCGAGGATAACCCCGAGTGGCAGTGCTATAAGCAGCTCATGCAGGGCCTGTATCACCACAGCCCCGCCCGTACCCCCATCGCCGGCAGCGTGGAGAGCATCCGCCAGATCACGGCCCAGACCCTGTACGACTGCCATAAGGCCTTCTATACCCCCGCCAACATGTGCCTTGTGGTGGTGGGCGATGTGGATAGCGATGAGGTGCTGCGCCTGGCGGAGGAGATTCTGCCCAGGACCAGCGGGCCCCTGATCCCCCGTGATTACGGCGTGGAGGAGCCGCTGACCCCCTGCCGGAAGGAGACCCGCAGCCGCATGGAGATCGCCATGCCCACCTTTATGGCAGGCTTCAAGTGCCCGCCCCAGCACGGCGGCGAGGAGCAGGCCCGCAGTACCGCTCTGGGTGAGCTGGCCATCGACGTGCTGGCGGGCGAGTCCAGCCCCCTGTACGCCCGGCTGTACAGCCAGGGCCTCATCAACGGCTCCTTCGGGTGCAGCTACGACATCCTGCCCGGCGCGGCCTATGTCTATCTG
The DNA here is from genome assembly GCA_934635545.1 of uncultured Oscillospiraceae bacterium. Lineage (GTDB taxonomy): Bacteria > Bacillota > Clostridia > Oscillospirales > Oscillospiraceae > Vescimonas. Next base: position 1,485 of record CAKTZN010000331.1, read on the forward strand.
GGCGGCGACAGCAACGATCCCCACGCCGTGGTGCAGGCGGTGCTGGACGAGGCCCGGCGGTTGGTGAAGGAGGGCATCGACCCCGCCTATTACCTGCGGCTGCGCAACGCCAACTTCGGCACGGCGCTGAAGGCCCTCAACAGCTTCGAGGGCATCGCCGTGTCCATGGC
>CAKTZN010000332.1 GCA_934635545.1 uncultured Oscillospiraceae bacterium
AAGGGACTGGACGGCTGCCGCATGCGCAACGGCTTCCACTTCGAGTACAAGGGCCTGCACCTGACGTACCACAAGACCCTGCCCTATTCCACCATCGTGGAGAAGGGCGACGACGGCGTCACCTACGACATCCTGTACGATGTGCTGATCAAGCAGAACGGCGAGATCCACAGCGACTGGACCGGCGTGAAGATGGACGTGGACGCCTACCGCAAGGTGGTGTACGAGCCCTATGACCTGAAGGTCATCAACGGCACGATAGACTTCTGATCATAACATAATAAAAATGACCGGCTGGTAAGCCGGTCATTTTTTTGTCAGAGATCCAGTTTGAACAGGCCGTCCCGGTTGCAGCAGGCGTATACGGCGCGCACGCCGCCGCGCTGGATGCGGGTCTGGGCGGCGCCCTCCGGATACAGGCGGATGAGCTGCAGCCGGTCGTCGGACACGGCGGCCAGAAAGAGCAGATGATGCTGCCGCGTCATGGGATGGCGCAGCGTGACGAGGTATTCGTCCTCCACCGCCTCCACAGTGATGGCGTGAGAGCCCTCTGCCGGTTCCGCCTCCAGCGGCGGAAGGGTGACGCCGTGGCAACTGACGGCGGCCTGCCCCATGCTGTGCAGCACGTTGCCGCACAGGGGACAGACGTAGAAGTGGCAGCGGCGCATGCTGGCGGACACATTGGTGTTGACCACCGTGCGGCCCGACAGCAGCTCGGCCACCGAGACGCGGAAGGCCGCCGCGATGGGCTCCAGCAGGGTGATGTCCGGATAGCCGCGGCCTGTCTCCCACTTGCTGACGGCTTTGTCGCTGACGCTGAGACGCTCCGCCAACTGGGACTGGGTGAGCCCTGCAGCCTCCCGCAGGGTCTTGATGGTGGTACCGGTTACATATTGATTCATCGTGATATCCTCCTTATGTCCGCCATTGTACCGCGGCAGCGGGCAAAAGGCTACCTACGCGGGGTAGAGAGGGTCAGGCGTCCTCTCCCGTGCCGCGCTCCTGCCGGGGCGTCAGGGCCACCAGCTTGTTGAAGTAGTGATAGAAGGGGATCAGCGTTTTGAAGCCGTCGATGATGTCCTGCGCCAGGTCGGGGGAGAAGATCCGCTCATCCAGCGGGCCCTCCCACCGGAGACTGAGGGACTTCTTCTGATACCAGGGCCGCAGGAGGTCGGAGGTCTGCCCCTTGCTGCGGGCATACTCCGGGCCGTCCAGGGTGAACACCGACTGCTTGTTGAACTGCCGCACCAGCTTGGAAAGCTCCTGGGGATGCTGGTCGATCTGCTTGCGGTACGTCTCCATCAGCGCGGCGGCAGGCGACCAGAAGCCCAGGCCGAAGCTGTAATAGTCCGGCCCCAGCTCAAACCAGAAGGTAGGGCGGCCCGTCCAGTCCTTGTCGCCGGTGCGGATGCACCACCACAGGTGATCCTTATAGGGGCCCCGGCCGAACAGCCGCCGGGCGTCCCGGTAAATGCGGGAGACCTTCAGCATCAGTGGCTCGTCCGGCAGCAGCTCATGCACCGCGTCATAGACCTGCTCGCCCAGCGCTTTGGTGGGGGTGAGGAAGGTGTTGATATAGTCATCCTTGTGTTCCATGAACCAGCCCCGCTCGTTATTGAAGCGGAT
>CAKTZN010000333.1 GCA_934635545.1 uncultured Oscillospiraceae bacterium
ATCGACAAGGCTGCTGCCAAGGGTTTGATGCACAAGAACAACGCGGCTCACAAGAAGTCCGCTCTGACCCTGAAGCTGAATAAGATCGGTTAACAAACCACATTCGACAGACGTCCATCGGGCGTCTGTTTTTGTTTGCGCATTTCAAAATTTTCTCCGCCTATTTGGGAACATTTTGCCCGCTTTCTGCGTCTTATAGACAGAAAGGATGGTGCCCTCCATGAAACGTCCCATGTATCTGATCCTGCTGGCCGCGGCATGTGTTCTGGCGCTGGCCGCCGTCACCGCGCTGAGCGGCTGTACCGCCGAAGCGCCCACCAATGATCCCACCGGTACCATTGACACGCCGGAGCCCCAACCCGCCGTTACCGGCGAGACCGCCGAATACACCAGCGGCTATGTGGATATGGCGCTGACCATTCCCGAGGGCTGGCAGTGGGAATCGGTGCAGGATAAAGCCGAGGGTACCGAGGGCATCCGCTTCTGGAAAACCGATGACAAGGCAGTGGCCTTCCGGCTTCTCTGCTGGCGCAACGGCTACGGCCTGTGCGGCACCGGCCTTGTCTCGGAGGAGCTGACGCTGGCCAACGGGCAAACCGTCTGGCAGCATACCTATGAGCAGGAGTCCTTCTGGCTCGATCTCTATTTTTCCGGCGTACCCGGCGACTATGTGCTGGAGCCGGACGGCGACATGACCCGGGAGACCTGGGATACCTGCCGGGACGAGGTGCTGGCCATTCTGGCTACCGCCCAATTTGGCCGGGAGGCCATGACGGAGCAGGAGGCCACCGACATCGCCAAGGCCCAGTATGACGGCGAATACGACATGGCCTATGCCCACTACGATGTGCACAACGGAAGCTGGACGGTGACCTTTACCAAGGGCGCCATGGGTCAGTCCTCCGTCAGCGTGGTGGTCAAGCCCGACGGCACCGCAGCCCTGGACACCAGCCAAAGTGCAGAAAAATAAAAGCGTCCGCTTGACACCTGGCCGAAAACGTGCTATTCTAGGCAAAGTTACAGGCAATGAAGGGCGTGGCTGCCCGGAGCCGCGGGAGGAAATGCCCGCCGGACGCCCCGTTACCGGCAGTAAGAGTGTGGATGCATCCAAATTCAGGTGGAACCACGGACTATTTGTTTAGTTCGCCCTGAGTCCTTATATGGGACTCAGGGCGTTTTTTATTTGCTGAAAATATTCACATAAAAGGAGATAATCGACATGAAAAACACCGAAAAGACCATGGATAAGATCGTGGCGCTGTGCAAAAACCGCGGCATCATCTTCGCCGGCTCCGAGATCTACGGCGGCCTGGCCAACACCTGGGACTACGGCCCCCTTGGCGTGGAGCTGAAGAACAACATCAAAAAGGCCTGGTGGAAGAAGTTCGTCCAGGAGAACCCCTATAACGTGGGCCAGGACGCCGCCATCCTCATGAACCCCCAGACCTGGGTGGCCAGCGGCCATCTGGCAGGCTTCTCCGATCCCCTGATGGACTGCAAGGAGTGCAAGGAGCGCTTCCGCGCCGATAAGTTGATCGAGGACTGGTGCCAGACCAACGGCTTCGAGCTGCCCAAGCCCATCGACGCCTTCTCCCAGCAGGAGATGAAGGACTTCGTGGAGGA
>CAKTZN010000334.1 GCA_934635545.1 uncultured Oscillospiraceae bacterium
TGGCTGGAGGGCGTTACCAGCGGGGGATAGCCGAAGTCCTTGCGGACGCGGGGGATCTCCGCCAGCACGTCGTAGTATTTGTCCTCCTTGCCCGCCTGCTTCAGCTGGGAGATCAGGTTGCTGAGCATACCGCCCGGCACCTGATACAGCAGCGTGTTGGTGTCCACCCGCAGCACCTTGGGGTCGAGGATGCCGGCGTCCTGCAGACGCTGGGCCACCTTGCGGAAGTGGACGGCGGCGTCGGACATCTTGCCCAGATCAAGGCCCGTGTCGCGGACGGTGCCCTTCAGCGTGGCCACCAGAGACTCGGTGGCGGGCTGGCTGGTGCCGTTGGCCATGGGGGAGAGGGCGGTGTCCACGATATCCACACCGGCATAGGCCGCCATCAGCAGCGTCATGTCGCCGGTGCCGGAGGTGTTGTGGGTGTGCAGGTGGATGGGGACCTTCACCGTCTCCTTCAGCGCCTTCACCAGAGAGTAGGCGTCCATGGGCAGCAGCAGATTGGCCATGTCCTTGATGCAGATCATGTCTGCGCCCATGTCCTCCAGCTCACGGGCCAGCTTCACGAAGTAGGCCTCGTTGTGGATGGGAGACATGGTGTAGCTGAGGGTGGCCTCCACCTGTCCGCCGTACTTCTTGGTGGACTTGATGGCCTGCTCCAGATTGCGCACATCGTTGAGGGCGTCGAAAATGCGGATGATGTCGATGCCGTTTTCGATGCTCTTGGCGCAGAAAGCGTCCACCACGTCGTCGGCATAGTGCTTATAGCCCAGAATGTTCTGGCCGCGGAACAGCATCTGCAGCTTGGTGTTCTTCACATGCTTGCGGATGGTACGCAGCCGCTCCCACGGATCCTCGTCCAGGAAGCGCATGCAGGCGTCGAAGGTAGCGCCGCCCCAGCACTCCAGGGAGTAGTAGCCGATGGAGTCCAGCGTCTCCAGCGCGGGCAGCATATCCTCGATGGTCATGCGGGTGGCCGCCTGGGACTGGTGGGCGTCGCGCAGAATGGTATCGGTGATCAGCAGGGGTTTATTCGATAAAAATTCCATAGAAAAATGTTTCCTCCTTCACAAATTCGGAGTAGCAAAATCATTTCGATCATTTTTCTGACGACATGTGCGTCAGAAAAATACCTCGACCCGCCGCAATGTGCGGCGAAACCGGAAGGGCTGTGCCGCCTGCGGCGCGGCCCGTGAGGTATTGCATCGCGGCCCCTGCCGCGATGCAGGCGTTAGCCGAAGAGCGAGATCAGTACGCCTGCGGCGATGGCGGAGCCGATGACGCCGGCCACGTTGGGGCCCATGGCATGCATCAGCAGGAAGTTGCCGGGGTTGGCCTCCTGTCCCACCTTCTGGCTGACGCGGGCCGCCATGGGAACGGCGGACACACCGGCGGAGCCGATAAGGGGATTGATCTTCTCCTTCAGGAACAGGTTCATGAACTTGGCCAGCAGCACGCCGCCCGCGGTACCGAAGCCGAAGGCCACGATGCCCATGCCCATGATCATCAGCGTCTTGGGGCTGAGGAACGTCGCACCGGTGGCGGTGGCACCCACGCTGACGCCCAGGAAGATGGTGACGATGTTCATCAGCTCGTTCTGCATGGTCTTGCT
>CAKTZN010000335.1 GCA_934635545.1 uncultured Oscillospiraceae bacterium
GAGATCGACGCGAAGCTGTTGGAAAAGATCGCCGACCTGACCGGCAAGCCGGTGGGCGCCTTCAACATCCGCAAGGACTCCGGCTGCGAGGCACGCCAGTCCACCGAGCATATCGACATCCTGCCCCGCGAGGACGGCAAGGCCGGTATCGACGTGAAGTTCAAGCCCGGCACCAAGGGCGAGAAGTGCTATATCCCCGTCATCATCAGCAAGACCGGCGTCAGCGAACTGGTGTTCAACGACTTCTATGTGCCCGACGACTGCGACGTGGAGATCGTGGCGGGCTGCGGCATCCACAACTCCGGCTGTAACGAGAGCCGCCACGACGGCATCCACACCTTCCATATCGGCAAAAACAGCCGCGTGCACTACATCGAGAAGCACTACGGCGAGAAGGACGCCGGTCAGACCGGCGGCAACATCATGAACCCCAAGACGGTAGTGTATCTGGGTGAGAATTCCACCATGCAGATGGATACCATTCAGATCCGGGGCATCGACTCCACCAAGCGTGAGACCGACTTCTTCTGCGAGGCCGGCAGCGAGGTGGTGGTCACCGAGCGTCTGCTGACCCACGGCGACCAGATGGCCGAGAGCGACATGACTATCCAGCTCAACGGCGACGACGCCAAGGGTCGGGTCATCTCCCGCTCCGTGGCCCAGGATCGCTCCCACCAGGTGTTCCACCCGGTGATGGTGGGCAACGCCAAATGCTTCGGCCATGTCCAGTGCGACTCCATCATCATGGGCAGCGCCAAGATCGAGTCCATCCCCGCCATCACCGCCAACTCCACCGAGGCGCAGCTCATCCACGAGGCGGCCATCGGCAAGATCGCCGGTGATCAGCTCCTGAAGCTGGAGACCCTGGGTCTGACGGAGGAGGAGGCCGAGGATACCATCCTGAAGGGCTTCCTGGCGTAAGCTCATCCCCCCGCACATTCCCCGCATATAGAGTGAGAAAGAGAAGAGAGCGTCCCGGCGGGACGCTCTCCTTTTTTATGCCATATTCTTCTTGGCCGCCGACAGCATCAGCTTGATGCGGTTGAGCTGGTTCACCTCGCTGGCGCCGGGGTCATAGTCCACGGCGGCGATGTTGGCCTGAGGATAGGCGGCCTTCAGGGCCTTGATGACGCCCTTGCCCACCACATGGTTGGGCAGGCACGCGAAGGGCTGGATGCACACGATATTGGGCACCCCCTCCGTCAGCAGCTCCGCCATCTCGCCGCACAGGAACCAGCCCTCGCCGTACTGGTTGCCCAGAGACAGGAAGGGCTTTGCCAGGTCGGCGATATGGGCCATGGGCGTGGGCGGGTCGAAGCGGCGGCTGGCCTTCAGGGCCTCCACCGCGGGCCTGCGGACGGCCTCAATGCCGTCGGTGCCCACCTTGGCCAGCAGGCTGGAGGTCCAGCCGGTGCCCAGGTAGTCGTGCTTGTAGCGCTGCTGATAGATGCACTCGATGAGGAAGTCGGTAAGATCGGGCACCACCGCCTCGGCGCCCTCCTGCTCCAGCAGATCCACCAGGTAGTTGTTGGCCAGGGGCATGTACTTCACCAGGATCTCCCCCACGATGCCCACGCGGGGCTTGCGGAGACTCTCGTTCAGGGGCAGGGC
>CAKTZN010000336.1 GCA_934635545.1 uncultured Oscillospiraceae bacterium
GCGTCGCTGATCTGGTCGCAGATCTTATCGGGATGTCCCTCGGTAACGGATTCGGAAGTAAACAGATGCTTTGCCATAATTTTGATCTCCTTTCAATTCTCGGAAATGCGCAACAAAAAAGCGCCCTGCCTGAACCGACAGAGTGCTGAAATTCTTGCTCTTTCCTCATCTTTCGATTCATCGTCGGATTTGGCACCTTGAAAAACAGGTTGCCGTGGTTTCATTGGGCCGTTCCCTCCGCCACTCTTGATAAGGTATGAAGTTGTACAGGATATTAGCTGAACTACATTCTACCATCTTTGTAAGAATTGTCAATAGGGAAGTGTGAATTTTTTGTAAAATCACGAAAATAGGACGCGGCGTACCGTGTCAGGGGTGGAGAAATCATGAAGGGCGGGGTGAGGACACCCCGCCGCTTATGGAAAATCACGGCCTCAGCCGAAGTATTTCTCCCGGAAGGGGACCCGCTCCACCTGGAAGCTGCGGCCCCGGAGATAGTTCAGGATCCCAGCGTCGGTGGGGAAGTCGAAGGTCAGCTTGTAGGAGTACAGCGCCTGACGGGTCTCGCCGTAGCGGCGGTTCACGTCGCCCCGGCCGTACTTGCCGTCCCCCAGCAGGGGGCAGCCCATGTGGGCGAAGGTGGCGCGGATCTGGTGGGTGCGGCCGGTCTCCAGCCCCACCTCCACCAGGGCCAGCTCGCCCCGGCGCTCCAGCGTTTCGTAGGTGGTGACGGCGGTCTTGCCGCCGGGGACGGGCTTGGTGCGGACGGACACCTCTTTCTTTTTCTCGTCCTTCACCAGAAAGACCTCCACCCGGCCCTTGGGCGGCTGGGGCGCGCCCACCGTGACGCAGAGATAGCGCTTGTCCATTTCCCGGTCACGGATCTTCTCGTTGATGATCCGCAGCGTCTCGGCATTCTTGGCGGCGATGACAATGCCGCCGGTGTTGCGGTCGATGCGGTTGCACAGGGCGGGGGTAAAGGCGTTCTCCCACTTGGGGTTCCACTCCCGCTTCTGATAGAGGTACGCCTGGATGTGGTTGATGAGGGTGTTGACCTTCTCCGTCTCGTCGGCGTGCACCACCAGTCCCGGCCGCTTGTCCAGCAGCATCAGGTTCTCGTCCTCGTACACGATGGTGAGGCTGGGCTTGAAAAGGGTCAGGAACATGTTGTCCTCGCGGGGCTTGTCAAAGAACTCGTCGTTGATGTATAATTGCAGCACGTCGCCCTCCTGGAGCCGCTGGTCCCGCTGGGCCCGTGCGCCGTTGCACTTGATGCGCTTCAGGCGGATGTATTTCTGCAGCAGCGCCGGCGGCAGCAGCGGCAGAGATTTGGACACAAAGCGGTCAAGCCGCTGTCCGGCGTCGTTTTTTCCGATGGTCAGCTCCCGCATGGGCGCACCTCCCCAAAAAGAATGGTCGCCTTCATTGTACCCAAGGGCGGGACAAATGTCAAAGGGAATCTGCGGCGGGGGAGGGGGCAGAAAAATATGGTGAAAAATTGCAAAAAAGGTTTGACAACCCTTGTTTTTCACGTTATAATACTATCCGTGTCATTGC
>CAKTZN010000337.1 GCA_934635545.1 uncultured Oscillospiraceae bacterium
AGGGACAGCGCCATGACCAGAGCCAGAATCAGAGCAAGAAACTTTTTCATGTGCTTAATCTACCTTTCTCAATATTTGTTCCTGTTGTGAACAGGAAAAGTATCGTATGGCTTGACCGCCATACACCGTTATTCTAACAGGTGCTTACGGTAAAAGCAAGCCTTATTTTCCCAAGTTCCGTAAGAAGAGGGCTTTTGTGCGTTTATGGTGCACAAAAGCCCTCTTGTCACAGATTATTTACTGTTTGTCCATTTTTACGGCGATCTCCAGGGCGATCTTCATCATATTGGTGAAGGTGGTCTGGCGTTCGTCGGCAGACAATTCCTCACCGGTGATGAGATTGTCGGAGATGGAGCAGATGGCCAGGGCGCGCTTGCCGGTATAGGCGGCGGTGCAGTACAGGGCGGCGGCCTCCATCTCCACGGCCATGACGCCCATCTTGGCGTAGCGCATGTTGCGCAGCGCGGCGTCATAGAAGGTGTCGGAGGAGTACAGGTTGCCCACGGGCATCTTCACGCCCAGCTCCTTCGCGCTGTCCACGGCGGCCATCAGCAGATCAAAATCGCAGATGGGGGCGAAGCTGCCGCCCAGCTCGTACTGGTCAGCGAAATTGGAGTTGGTGCAGGCGCCCTGTCCGGCCACCACGCTGCCCAGCTCCAGGTCGGCCCGCATGGCGCCGGCGCTGCCGACACGGATGATGTTCTCCACGTCGTACTGGGTATACAGCTCATAGGAGTAGATGCCGATGGAGGGCATGCCCATGCCGCTGGCCATTACGGAGACGGGGACGCCCTTATAGGTGCCGGTGTAGCCCTGGACACCCCGGACGTTGTTCACCAGCTTGGGATCGGTCAGGAAGGTCTCGGCGATGAATTTGGCCCGCAGGGGGTCGCCGGGCATGAGAACGGTCTTGGCAAAATCGCCCTTGACGGCGTTATTATGGGGGGTAGGCATAGTGTCAGTTCCTCCTTATTTCTGTTCCATGGCCTTGACGGCCTTGACGATGCGGCTGGTGCCCAGACGGTCGGCGCCCAAATTCACGAAATCCTCGGCGTCCTGCAGATTGGCGATACCGCCGGCGGCCTTGATCTTCACATGGGGGGCGACGTGGGCCTTGAACAGGGCCACATCCTCGCGGGTGGCGCCGCCTCCGCCGAAGCCGGTGGAGGTCTTGATATAGTCCGCGCCGGACTCGGATACCACGCGGCACATCTCGATCTTCTCGGCGTCAGTCAGCATGCAGGTCTCGATGATCACCTTCAGCAGCTTGCCCGCGCAGGCGGCCTTCACCTGCTTGATCTCATCCAGCACCCGGTCGTACAGGCCATCCTTGACCCAGCCGATGTTGATGACCATGTCGATCTCAGATGCGCCGTTCTTCACGGCGTCGGCCGCCTCGAAGCACTTGGCGGCGGTGGTGTCATAGCCGTTGGGGAAGCCGATGACGGTGCACACGGCGATCTTGCCGTCCACATATTCCGCCGCCTGCTTCACATAGCTGGCGGGGATGCACACGCTGGCGCAGCCGTACTTGACGCCGTCGTCGCAGATGGC
>CAKTZN010000338.1 GCA_934635545.1 uncultured Oscillospiraceae bacterium
TCACGGGCGGACAGCACCAGAATGTTCTTGCCGGCCAGCGCCTCGGCGATCTTGTTGAACAGTTCGGTATCCTTTTCGATATTCTTGCAGCCCATGATCACCAGCGGCATGTCGGTGGCGTCGGCCACGGACTTGGCCAGCTCCACGCACTCGTCAACGGACTTGTTCTCGCCGTTGGGGTCGGCACCCTCCAGGTGCAGGCAGATAAAGGAAGCACCCTCCATGGTGGCGGCGCGCTTGGCCATGTCGGCCACGGTGGCGCAGCCGTCATAGAACTTCTGCTCGCCGGGCATGGTGCACATGGCCATACCGGCGTCGGTCAGCTCCACGCCGATCTTGGGCGCATTGGTGATCTCGCCGTCAAACGTGTGGAACGCCAGCACGTTCTGGCCGCCGATGGCCACCGCTTTTTCGCCAACACCCAGAACCACTTCATTGATGTGGGCGTTATAGGCTTGCTTCTTGGGAACGAAAGACATCTTGACAAATCCCCCTTGTTGATGTTTTTTGTTGTCTTTTTTACAGATTCAGTTCCTTGATGATCCCGGCCAGCGCCTTTTTCACCGGCGCGTCGTCGGGTACCTGAGAACTGGGCTTTCCTTCGCAGTCATAGGCGTAGACCGTTTCATCCTGGGGCAGTACGCCTGCCAGCTCCAGGTGGTATTTTTCGATCTCCTCCGCCACGCCGGGGTTCAGCTCCCCGTTGGGCGCGCGGTTGACGATCAGCTTCATGACGCCGGGCTTCAGCTCCAGGTCACGGATCATCTCGGCGAGACGGCCCGCCGCCTGGATACCCCGCCGCGAACAGTCAGAGATCAGCAGCATGGTGTCCACATGAGGCAGGGTGCCGCGGCTGATATGCTCCAGCCCGGCCTCGTTGTCGATGACCATATATTTGTAGTTGCCCACGTACTTGTCGATCTGGGTCTTCAGTACGCCGTTGACAAAGCAGTAGCAGCCCTTGCCCTGTGTGCGGCCCATGATCAGCATGTCATAGTCGTCCTCCTCCACCAGCGCGGAGCTGAACTTCATCTCGGCGTAATCGGCCTTTGTCATGCTGGGCGGCACGGTGCCGTTCTTCTCAGCCTGGGCCATCTCCTCACGAATGTCGCCCAGGGTGGTCTCCACTTCCACGCCCAGCACCTCATTCAGATTGGAGTTGGCGTCGGCGTCCACTACCAGCAGCGGGCCCTTCCCCGCCTTGCACAGATAGTCGATCATCATGCCGCAGGTGGTCGTTTTGCCGACGCCACCCTTACCTGCCACTGCAATGATATGTGTTTTTCCCATAGTTTCGATTCATCCTTTGCGTGGTCCGCGGGGAGGTTCGCTCCCCGCGGACCGTAGGGGTTGATGGAATGACTCAGATCAGATCAGATCCAGCAGACCGGCGGCCTTGGCGATGTAGGCCACGTCGTCATACTTGTTCAGGGCATACAGATGGATGCCGTCCACGCCGCAGGCGCGGTACTCGTCGATCTGATTGATGGTGTACTCGATACCGGCAGCCTTGAAGGAGGCCTTCTTGCCCTCCACGTCGGCGTCGAAG
>CAKTZN010000339.1 GCA_934635545.1 uncultured Oscillospiraceae bacterium
TCGTCGATATACTCGGTGATGGTGTTCTGGGCGTCATACCGCTTGGGCATGATATAGGGGATGGCCGCCACGATGGGCGGAAGGTCTTTGACCCGCTTGCCGTCAGGACGCATGGCAATTCCTCGATTCTGTGGTTTTCGACATCCATTATACGGGATAGCCGCAGGGATTGCAACCACATGGCGGCAAGAATTTTTTCTTTACCTTTTCCCCGGTTTTTGGTATACTATAATTTATTATAGAAGGAAACGAAAGGAGGCGGGCGACCTATGAAATTTCCGTCCTGGCATGTGGCGCAGGAAAACTGCGCTGCGGCGGAACGTCTGGCCGACGCGGGCTACCCCTATCTGGTGTCCGAGGTACTGGCCAGCCGCGGCGTGGAACGCGCCGAGGACGCGGCGGAATTTCTGACGCAGGAGACCACGCTGACCTATTCCCCGTTTTTGATGCGGGACATGGACAAGGCCGTGGAACGGATCGCGCAGGCGATCGCCGCCGGAGAGAGGATCGCCATATTCGGAGACTACGATGTGGACGGCATCACCGCCACCTGCATCCTGGTGGACTATCTGAAGGGGCGGGGCGCCGATGTGGTGCATTACATCCCCCGCCGGATCGAGGATGGCTACGGCCTGAGCTGTGACGCCATCGAGGGGCTGCGCAAGGGCGGCGCCACGCTGCTGGTGACGGTGGACTGCGGCATCACCGGCGTGGACGAGGTGGCCTTTGCCCGCTCCATCGGCATGGACGTGGTGGTCACCGACCACCACGAGTGCAAGGAGACGCTGCCGGTGGCCTCGGCGGTGGTAGATCCCCGCCGCAGCGACTGTGAATACCCCTTCAAGCACCTGGCCGGCTGCGGCGTGGCGCTGAAGCTGGTGCTGGCCCTGGGCGGCCCCGACCGGGAAGAGGCGCTGTTCTCCCGGTACTGCACGCTGGCCGCTGTGGGCACCGTGGCCGACGTGATGCAGATGACCGGCGAAAACCGCACCATCGTATCCCGGGGCCTTGCCACGCTGGACCGCTCGGATTTTATCGGGCTGCATGCCCTGCTGAAGGAGGCGGGCCTGGCCGGACGGGAGATCTCCTCCGTACAGATTGGCTTCGTGCTGGCGCCCCGCATCAACGCGGCGGGCCGCATGGGTGCGGCGGATATGGCCGCCGACCTGCTGCTGTGTCAGGATCCCGCCCAGGCCGAGGAGCTGGCCAAGGCCCTGTGCGCCCTGAACCGGGAACGGCAGAGCGTGGAGCAGACCATCTACTCCCAGGCGGAGGAGATGATCGAGCAGATGCCCGAGGAGGATCGCCGGGCGCTGGTGCTGGCGTCAGAGACGTGGCATCAGGGCGTGGTGGGCATCGTGGCCTCCCGCCTCAGCGAAAAATATTCCCGTCCCAGCTTTATGATCCACCTCAACGGCGCCGTGGGCAAGGGCTCCTGCCGCAGTTGGGGCGGCTTTAACCTGTTCGCCGCGCTGGAGAGCTGCTCCGACCTGCTGCTGGGCTTCGGCGGCCACGAGCTGGCGGCGGGCTTTAC